>CAZLRL010000049.1:0-10633 GCA_964561645.1 uncultured Desulfobacterales bacterium | reverse complement strand
CCCATTTGGTGAGGCCGACGCTCATGGCCAGTTCACCTTGACCACCTGACCCGGGGTGGGCGGGCCCATCTCAAAGGTGGCAGCCAGTTTTTCCAGGCGAGCTATGGAAGTCAGGTTGGACAACTCCACCCGCAGTTTCTTGTTGAGCTCCAGGTGCTGCTTCTTGATCTCCCGGGCCTGGGCAATATGATAATTCAGGGTGGTGATCTGGAGGTTAGCCCAAGCCCAAAATAAACAGGTGATAACGATGCCCATAGCGGCCAGGATAAGGCCGGCCACCAGGGCTCTGCTCCAGGGACTTGCCTGGGTGGGCACTTTGCGGTTGCGGGCAAGTAGGCTGTGACTCACAGCACTGAGACGCAGAGTCAGGTTCGCGGGCATCGTCCCCCCCTCCTCGATCAGCAGATTTTTTCGGCCAGCCGTAACTTGGCGCTGCGGGCCCGGGGGTTGTGCCGGACCTCTTCCGCGCCGGGGGTGAGGGGTTTTTTCACCAGGCGCCGCATCACCCCGGCCTTCTCCCAGGCGAGAAACCGCTGCTTCACCAACCGGTCCTCCAGGGAGTGATAGGCAATAATGACCAGGCGTCCCCCCGGCTCCAACCAGCCGGGGGCACCGTCGAGAAACTTCTCCAATTCGCCTAATTCCTGGTTCACCGCAATCCTCAGGGCCTGAAAGACCCGGGTGGCCGGGTGCACCTTGCTTCTGGCGGCCCGGGGACCCTTGACTTCCTGCACCAGGGCCACCAGTTGGCCGGTGGTGCGCCAGGGACGCTGCCGCCGGGCTTCACAGATGCGTCGAGCCAGGATGCGGGCCCGGGGTTCTTCCCCGTAGTCCCGGAAAATTTGGGCTAATTTGATCTGGGGGAGCGTGTTCAGGAGTTGAGCGCCAGTGGGGTTGGGGCTTTCGGGATCGAAGCGCATGTCCAGGGGTTCATCCTGCTGAAAACTGAACCCCCGGCCGGAAGATTGGAGTAAATAGGAAGATAAGCCCAGGTCCAGGAGGATGCCGGCTGCGGCCGGGCGACCGGCTTCCTCCAGGACCTCCCCCAACTGGGCGTAAGAACTATGAAACAAAAGAAAATGGGAGGTGAAGGGGGCTAACCGGGCCGCCGCCGCCTGCAGGACCATGGGGTCTTGATCAAATCCCCAAAGCTCCCCCACTCCGGAGATTTTAGAAAGGATGGCCACGGCATGTCCCCCCTCGCCCACAGTGCCATCCACATACAGGCGGTCGGGCCGAATTTGCAGGCCCGCCAACACCTCCCTTACCATTACCGGCTGATGCACCGGGTTTTGGTTCACGTTACCTCACGGAAAAGGTTCCTCCCTGCAGTTGCCCCACCCTGGGCTGATTCCGTGGTTCCTGTCCCTGTTGCTTGCAGGTTGGCGGGTTAAGTCCGGTTAAATGAGCAGCTCATCGAGCACGCTCTCGTCAATGGATTCTTCCAGCTGTTTCCGGTTGGCTTCATAGTGTTCCCGGTCCCAGATTTCAAAACTCTGCACCTGGCCGACGATGGCTATTTCCCGACCCAGCTTGGCGTATTCCCGTAAACTTTGGGGGATGAGGATGCGTCCCTGGCGGTCCAGGGGACATTCCTCCACTCCCGAGAGCAGGAAGCGCTTAAAATTGCGATATTTTTTGTTAAATGTGGCCAGCTCCCCCAACTTGGCCTCCAGCGGGATCCACTCGGATTGAGGAAAAGCCAGGATGTAACCGTCCCAATTGGTGAGAATAAGCTGGCGCTCCTGGCTTTCCTGAAGAATTTCGCGGAAGCGCATCGGGATGCTGACTCGCCCCTTGTTGTCCATGGTATGGAAAGAACTGCCTCTGAACATGGACCTGATCCCAATGTCTTCCAAGATTTACCACTTTATGCCACTTTTTCCCACCCACCGACAAGATACGGGTTTGTTTAGGGAATTGTCAAGCAAAAAAACGTAAAAGAAAAGTTTCACAAAAGATAATTTTACTTCTCAGGTGAACAGCCGTCCGCTTTGTCTAAGTTTCTGACTTTACAAAGAATATTGTTTAGCTAAGCGGCTGGACGGTGGCAGGGCTTGAGACCAGTTACCTGCAAGGAAGTAAGAAGCGGGGGCTGGGCAACTCGATATGCTGGTTCCCAAGCAGGAGATCACGAGCGCGGTCAAAATCGAAAAAGGCTGGTGGCATGGGCGTCTCGTCGGTGCGTGGTCGGGGGGGCACTGTCCCGGGAGCCTCATGAGAACTAGGCGGTCTCAAAAACTGCAAAATTTCGGCGGGCGGCCCTGGCCGGAATTGTCTTCATAGACTGGGAGAATTGTGTTCCCGGCTATCCAGATAGGCCTGAAGGATCAGAGTGGCGGCTACCTGGTCCACCACCTGGCGCCGCCGCCGCCGGCTCAGATCCGCCTGGATGAGCAGGCGCTCGGCCTCCACCGTGGACAGGCGCTCGTCCCAGGTGACGACCTGGGCCCCCAGGGCTTCTCCCAGGGCCCGGGCCAACGCCAGGATTTCCTCGGCTTGCTCCCCCAGGCGGCCGTTCATATGACGGGGCAGACCCACCAGGACCTCTTGGATCCTGTAGGGTCGGGCAATCTCCACCAGCCGGGCCAGGTCCCGGTCCCAAGCCTGACGTTCCAGGACCTTCAGGCCCTGGGCAATGAGCCCCAGGGGATCGCTCACCGCCAGGCCGATGCGCTTTTGCCCCACATCCAGGGCCAGGACGCGCCCTTCACCCGGGTCGGTTGAATGGGTCGTAGTCAAGAAAGGGAAAGCTCCTCTTTTTTTTTAAGCCGTAATGATTACTTAGAAAAATGTTTGGCAAGTTCAAAGTTCAAGGTTCAAAGTTCAAAGATGAGCCCTCTGCGAAAATCCATTCATCAATCTAAAAGCCTTTCATAAAATCTATATCTTGTAGAGCAGTCGCCCCCGCCTGCAAAAATTCAGATCACTGTAGGGCGGGAAAGCGAAGCGCATCCCGCCTTTCGCATCTCACTCCCCCGTCTTTTCCAGACGGCAGACGCGGCGAAAATTATCTCCCAGCACGGCCCGGGACTGCTCCTGGGGGAGGTTGAGGCGCAGCACCTTGGTCAATTCGTAGCCCGGCGAGCTGAAGGGATAGTCACTGCCGAACATGAGGCGGGTGTGGCCGTAGCAGCCCAGATAATCCTCCATCTCCCGGGTGCTGGCCAGCGCGGTGTCAGCATAAACCTGGGGCCGCGCCCACACCCCGGCCCGGTCCAAAGCCCGATAGCCGCCGTTCAAGCCCCCCAGGTGGGGGATAATGACGGGAACGCCGTCTGGAACCAGCTTTTCCAAAAAGAACAAGGTGTTGTTGAAGGTTTCTTCCAGAAGAATGGGGAGAGTCCGGCTCTGAACCACTTCCAAAAATTCCCGGCAGCGGGGAGCATCGTACTGATAGCGGGGCTCATTGTCGTGGCGGTGCCACTTGACGGCCACAAACTCCGGCCCCAGGTCCTCCCAGGCGAAATCGTTCCACACGAAAAAATAAGGGTGAATACTGATGTCGGGGTCGCTAAGCTCCAGCAGGTAGCGGTGGGCCCGGCGGCGGCAGGCCTGCCAGTCGGGAGCGTCAGTAAAGGTGGGGTCATAGCGGTCGTAAATATCCTCCACGGGCGGAATGAGCCCGGCCTCCTGGATGCCGGCGCTGGTCAAGGCCGGCTGCAGGCCTTCCCAGCCCCAGGAAACATTTTGGCAGCCGCAGTGCAGGTGGCTGTCGATGATCCGGAAGTCGTGCCCCACCGGTCCCTTTCACCTCCTGTTGCTTTTTATAGATGCTATATGTCTTCCTGTAAAGAATTTGCCCAACTAGCAAAGCTTAGCGGCGGGCGTCTCGCCCTCCTACCATGAGGCCTTCGAAACAAGGCGGGCGGGACGCCCGCCCTACGGGAAATCTTTTTTGAAAAGAATACCTGAAACACAACTTTAGCAGGTGAGATGCAAAGCCGCAGCCAGACGTTTTTTGCCCGCCAGGGAATTGATGATGCGGCAGGCCTCCTTGGTGGGCACGGCCACCAGCTCGATGCCTCGGTCTTTCAAGAAGGAGGCCAGTTCCCGGTCCACCTGCATGCGGCCGGAATCCCCCTTGCCCACCACCAGAACTTCGGGGTTGGCAGCCAGGACTTCGGGCAGGTCGTCCAGTTGCAGGAGATGGGATTGGCGGCGCCACCAGTCGGCTTTGAGATTCCCGGGCCAGATGAGCAGGTCCTGGTTGTAAGACTTCCCGTCAATGACAATATGTCCGAAGTTGTACTTGTCGATGTGCATGGTATTAGCCTAAGTCATCTCCTGGGCCAAAGTTGGGAAATTTGGTCTTTTTTACTAAGTTAACAGCCTGGTAACAAAATCTCTTTTACATAATAACCATCCAGGTGAACGGCTGGCAACTCCAAAGGGTCGCCCAGGAGTGGAAAGAGAGTCCGAACGGCTGATTCGCTGCAAGAGCCCGGGTTGCCCGACGCCTGGTTTATGCTACCATATAATAATGGTGAAAAAGAGGGGGGCCAAAAGCACGGCAGCCGACCGCGTTTGTCTGCAAAATGTGGCCATCGTGCTCTTCCGCCCCCAGATCCCGGAAAACATCGGCGCGGTGGCCCGGGCCGCCTGCAACATGGGCCTTCACCGCTTGTATCTGGTGGAGCCCGCCTCCCTGGACCAGGAGCGCCTGCGGGCCATGGCCACGCCGGCCGCGGCCCCGATCCTGGACACCATGGTCATCCACGACGATTTGTCCACGGCCTTGGCCGATTTTCACTATGTGGTGGGCTCCACCTCCCGCCTGGGAGGCATCAGGAAGGAAGTCAGAAGCCCCCGGGACATGGCCGCCCGTCTCATCGACCTGTCCCAGGACAATGATATTGCCCTGCTCTTCGGGCCGGAGAATTTCGGTCTCACCAACCGGGAACTGCCCTTTTGCCATGCCCTGGTCACCATTCCCACCAGCGAGTGCACCTCCCTGAATCTGGCCCAGGCGGTTATGGTCCTGGCCTATGAACTGCTGGTGGCCCGCACCGACACGCCCCGCTACGAGCCCCGCCGGGCCACCACCCGGGAGTTGGAAACCATGTACGCCATGCTCCAGGAAACGCTGGTGAAGATCGACTTTATCAGCCATAAGAACCCGGAACACTGGATGCTTAATGTGCGCCGTCTCTTTAGCCGCCACGGTCTGCGGGCCCGGGAAACCCAGGTCATCAAGGGCATTTGCCGCCAGATCGACTGGTATGTGCGCACGCGGCTGGCCGCCGGGGACCAGGATAGCGGTGCTGGGGACCGGGAGGCAGTCTCCGGAGATTCCCTATCAGCAGATGCAGATAATAAAGAACTGTAGAACCAGGAAGGGAAAAAGAAAAAATTCTCTGAATTTAAGGTTATCGGACCAGGCTCGTTGTTTTTTTGGTTATATAAATGTTATAATTTATAAAATTCACTTCATGGTAACCCCGTCACTCAGGGGCTCAGCCTGAAAACCAGGCTGCACCTCGTCAGGAAAAGCCGCCTTTCGGCGGCTGCCTTGCACAGAGAGGAGTAACAACCACTCCCGATCTCCGGTCTCAAAACCTAAGTTTTTTCAAGGGCGGGAGGAGTGCAGTTATCTTCCTGACATGATGGTCCCCATATTCAGGGGAGCGGTTACCACCATATCAAGGAGGCAGTATGGAAAGAATTCAGGAAGGGCAATTCGCACAGGTACATTACACCGGCAAGCTGGGGGACGGCACGGTGTTTGACAGTTCCGAGGGTCGTCAACCTCTGGAGTTTAAGGTAGGCAGCGGCCAGGTCATCCCTGGGTTTGAGCAAGCCATTCAGGGCATGGAAGTCAACGAGGAGAAGGATTTCACCCTCAAGTCCGAAGAGGCTTATGGGCCGGTGCGGGATGATTTGAGAAAGGATTTCCCCAAAGACATGCTGGGGGAAAAAGATGTTGATGTGGGCCAGGAATTGTGGTTCAAGACCCCCCAGGGACCGGTCCCGGGCCGGGTATTGGCCCTGGAAACGGATATCTTTACCGTGGATTTCAACCATCCCCTGGCCGGCAGAGACCTGGAATTTTCCGTCAAGCTCGTAGGGATCAGCGATTCTCCCACCCAGGCCCCGCAGGGTGGATGCTCTTGCTCATCCGCCGGTGAAGGAACCTGTGGCCATTAATTACGCTCTTCAGATTTAATAAAGAAGCCGGGCCCTCGAGGCCCGGTTTTTTTTGGGGGTGAGTGATCAGTAAGGAGTGATCAGTAGACAGTAATCAGCGAGTGGTGATCAGTGATCAGGGCGAAGTAGAGGCGGGAGAAGAAAATAGCTGCGCCTTATTTTTCTTTTTTGCCCAGGAACGGCAAAGTGATGGGCTTCCAGGGTTTGCGCAGCAGACTTTCCCGCAAAACTCTCTGACTGTACGCCGATAACACGTCGTCGATGTGCAGGACACCGCTGACTTTGCGGGGAGCCCAGGGCAGGACCACGGGCAGATAATGCAAATTCCGGCTCTCCAGTTTGTCGAGGGCCGTCTCAAAATTATCGTGGGGAAAAACCGTGACCACCTCTTTGGTCATGACTTCGCCGGCCACCACCAGATGCCCCAAATCTTCGGCATACGGCAGAGCATGGCGCAAGTCCCAGAGGGTCAAGACCCCGGCCAATTCTTCCTGATCATCGAGTACCACAAAAAAAGGATAGTGGCTGGCATCGGCCCGGCGCAGGATATCCTCCAGCGGCGTATTTTCATGGAGTATTTCCATATCCGTCTTCAGGTGGTCCTCGACCTTCAGCGAACGCAGAATATGCACCTCGTGGCCCCGGACAATGTTGACGCCCTTCCGCAGCATCTTGGTTTCGTAAATGGAATAGCCGTATAAATACCGCACCACCAGCATGCTGGAGATGCAGGCCACCATGGAAGGGACGATGATCCGGTAGGTATTGGTCAGCTCAAAGATGGTCAGGATGGCGGTGATGGGGGCCAGGGTGGTGCCGCTGACCAGGGCGCCCATGCCCACCAGGGCATAATCAGCCCCGTGCAAGCCGAATTGCGGCAGAAGAATTTGGCTGATAAAGGCCAGGGCGGTGCCCAAAGCCGCGCCCACCACCAGAGAGGGGCCGAAAATCCCGCCGCTCATCCCGGAACCCAGGCACACCACGGTGGCCAGGTATTTGAGCCCCAGGATCACCAGCGCCGCGGTCAGGGCGATTTTCCCGGCCAGCATCAGGTTGAGAGCGTCATAGCCCACCCCCAGGACATAGGGGGAGAGAATCCCTAACAAGCCGAGGAGAAAGCCGCCGATGGCAGGCTTGAGCCAGTCGGGCAGAGGAAGTATGCTCATCAGGGTGTCGGTGGCGAACACCCCTCTGATAAGCAGCAAGGCCACCAGACCGGCCAGGAGCCCCAGAATAAGGTGCAGGCCCAGTTCACCGGGATGTTCAAAGGCAAAATGCGGGACCGCCACGGTGGGGAAATCCCCCAGGAATTGCCGGGAGATGACCGCGGCCACCACGGAAGCCAGCACAATGTGGCTGAGATAGGCGATCTGCAGATCGGCCAGGATGATCTCCACCGCGAACATGGTCCCGGCAAAAGGGGCATTGAAGGTGGCGGAGATGCCGGCCGCGGCCCCGCAAGCCAGGCTGATCCTGGTGCGCTCGGGATTGAGGTTGAGCACTTGAGCCAAATTGGACCCGAGAGCCGAGCCGATATGCACCACCGGACCTTCCCGGCCGACCGAGCCCCCGGCACTGATAACCAAGGCGGTGCACAGAGGTTTGAGAAAGGTGACCCGCGGGGCGATGTAGCCGTCCCGGAGAGCCGCAGCTTCGATGACCTCGGGGACTCCGGGGCCCTTAACCTGGGGGGCCCAAAAGGCCACCACTGGACCGATGGCCAGGCCCGCCAGGGTGGGCAGAAGCAGCTTCCACCACCAGGGGGCTATCACCACTTTTTGTAAAAAATTAAATCCATGGGGCCAGAGACTCCACTGGCCCACCACGATCAGGGCCCGGAAAGCCAGGGCCCCCCCGGCTGCCAGACAGCCGATCAACAGGCAGAATAAGAGAAACAGGATCTCCTGGGTGGTATCCGAAAATTGCATCTCGGGCCGGCTGGAAAAAAGTCCAGATCAGAACCAGGCCATGATCTGTATCTTGGCATTATACATTCTTTTTTGCTGTTCAGGGGAATGTCGTGGCGACTGGTCAAAACTTTGGATAAGATAAGGGCACAAAAATTTTAAGGTCTGGGGCAGGGACCAACAGCCCGCTGCCCGGCCTATTCGGATTTTTGGCGGCGTGCATTTTTTTCTTTACCGCCAATCTCTTTTTATATATTATTCAAATAATTAGCCAATTTTCGGGCTGGGCCCTTCAAGGGGAACCCGGCTGATTCCCCACAGGAGAAAGTGCTTATGAACAAATCCCAGCTCATCGAAGCCTTGGCCAAAGAGGAAAATTTGACGTTGAAAAAGGCGGAGATGGTGGTCAACGCTATTTTTGAAAACATGGCGGAGGCCTTAGTTAATAACGAACGCATTGAAATCCGGGGCTTCGGCAGCTTCAAAGTCAAGTACTACAACGGTTACAAAGGGAGGAATCCCAAGACCGGAGATATCATAGAAGTGGGCGGCAAAAAGCTGCCTTTCTTCAAAGTCGGCAAGGAGCTGGGAGAGCTGGTAGACAATTGACACAGTCCCACACCTGGTCGTGCTAGGCGGGGAGCTAGCGGTGCCCTGTAACCCGAAAGCCGCTTAAGCGGGGCTGAACCCCCTCGATGAGGGTCGCAGCGCAGTCAGGGACGGCGGTCAGGAGGGCGGATTGGCTCCCACGCAACAGACGCTGGTGAACCCCGTCAGGTCCGGAAGGAAGCAGCGGTAAGCCGGGCCGGCTGTGTCGTGGCGTTTGCTAATCTTTCACCCCCTGATCAGCCTACCTGCCTGTGGCGGACCCGAAGGAGGGTGCACGGCCAGGTTTTTTTTTGGAAAAAACGAAGGAGAAAACATTTTGGAAAAGGTTGTTCTCAAAGCCAGTAAACGCAGCGTGACCGGAAAACAGGTGGGGGCCCTGCGCCGGGCCGGGAAATTGCCCGCAGTGCTCTACGGCCACAAGATCGACTCCACCCCCATCACGCTGGACGCCCATGAAACCTCGCTGCTGCTGTCCCGCCTGACTTCCTCGTCCCTGGTGACCATCAGCCTGGACGGCAAGGAATATCCCACCCTGGTGCGGGAGAGACAGCGCCATCCCGTGAAAAGCTTTCTGATCCACCTGGACTTCCAGGCCCTGTCGCTGACCGAAAAGACTTACGCCTCGGTGGGTATCGAACTGACCGGTGAGGCCCCGGCGGTCAAAAATTACGATGCCGTGATCGTTACCGGGGTGACCGAACTGGAAGTTGAGGCTCTGCCCCAGGATCTGCCCGAACGGGTGGTGGTGGATATCTCCGTTCTGGCTGAACCGGGGGACAGCATTCATGTCCGTGATATCCAATTGCCGGGCCTGGTGGAAATTCTCACCAACCCTGATGAGGTAATCGTCTCCGCCACCGCGGCCAAGGTGGAGGAGATTCCGGTGCCGGAGGAAGAGGAGGCCGAACTCGAAGCAGCCGAAGCCGCGGCTGGGGAAGAGGAAGCCCCGGAAGAATAGGCACCCAAATCTGCTCCCGAATCCTTTTACGGCGGTGCCTGTGGCGCCGCCGTTTTTTGTTGGTGAGTCTTGCCGCCCGGGGCGGTCTAATCGCCGCCGGAGCGCGGTAGCACGAGCATCTTGCCCGTGCAAAACGGCTGGAAGCCCGTTCTACCGAGCAAAATTATGCATCGGCAAGAGGATTCAGAAGTCTTGGACCGCATCCCCACCTGGGGGAAGCTGAAAACCCAGTCAATCATGCTTTTACCTTGACTGGGGCAGGAATTGTGATAATATGAACAATTGATGTGTTAGAAGGCTACTTTTATCAGTTAATTATATAACTTAGGAGCAAAAAAAATGGATTTTCGCACCGTATTTTCCACCTGCACCTATTGTGGCTGCGGCTGCGGCGTATTGCTGGAAGTCCTGGATGACGAGGTCGTGGGCACCCTGCCGGTGAAAACCCATCCGGTGAGTCAGGGCAGCCTCTGCATCAAGGGCTGGAATGTGCACGAGTTTATTGAAAGCGAGCGCCGGTTGACCAAACCTCTCATGCGCCAAAATGACAAGCTGGCGGTGGCCAGTTGGGACGACGCCATGGACGCGGCGGTCCAAGGCTTGAAGAAGGTGGTGGAGGCGCATGGCCCCGATGCGGTGGGGATTCTGGCCTCTGCCAAGGTTACCAATGAAGAAAACTTCATGCTGAATAAATTGGCCCGCGCGGTTATCGGCACCAATAACATCGACCATTGCGCCCGGCTCTGACACAGTTCCACCGTGGTCGGTCTGGCCGCGGCCTTTGGTTCCGGAGCGATGACCAACTCCCTGCCGGAGCTTACTGAAGCCCAATGTATTTTCATCATCGGGTCCAACACTACGGAAAACCACCCCATCGCGGCCAAATGGATCTTTCGAGCCCGGGCCGCGGGGGCCAAACTCATCGTCATCGACCCCCGCCACATCCAGATGGCGGAGCTGGCCGACATCGCCGTGCAGCATCGCCTGGGGACCGATGTGGCCCTGATCAACG
>CAZLRL010000048.1:6637-10664 GCA_964561645.1 uncultured Desulfobacterales bacterium | reverse complement strand
CCCTCCAACAACCTTTAACCGGGAGCACAGGCATCTTGCCTGTGGTACACAGGCTGGAAGCCCTTGCTCCCACTTTCTGTAGCTTGATTTATCAAGCCCTAACTAGAGCTGAGATAGGATTTAGCCAGGAATTCGTCGCTCTCGTTTTTGCAAACTCCCAGGACTTTTTCAAGAAAAAACTGCGCCTGCAGTTAAGGAACCCAATAAGAGAATAGTTCCAGAGCTCAAATTTATCATCCCCTTGGTCTCATGATTCCAAGGATTTCTTTATGCGCCGCGATCATGTAAAATATGACTGTTTACCAAAGAGGAACAAAATATTATACTTAACCGTAGGCGATGGGAAGCTGAGCAGCTGATTGAGCTGTCTCATGTCTGTGCAGAAATTACCACTTTTGAGGATATGTTTGGTGATCACCATACCCCGCAAAAATAGAGGCCAGTGTGCCCGCTTTTCTCACTCCCTCCGATCAACCCGACCGATGCATGGAAATCCACCCTGATCGAACAGCCCCACCGCCTTAACGGTTGATTAACCGCAAGGCGTCCTTCTACCCGCCCACACGGCTAAATTTTTTTCCGGTTCTTCCGTCATAGCCGATAAAAACCCCTGTGCAGGAATCGTCTCCTTCTTAAGGGAGACCTCAGGGCGCAAGTTTCTATGAAGAAAAGCCCACACACGCCCGGCAGATTGGAGGGGAAGGTCTGAAATAAACCCACAGGCCGGATGTCTGGAGGAGAACTTCGCTGCTGCCGACACTTCAAAGTAACAAACGGGGAGAAAATCATGACAGAAGATGAAAAAGAGAAGATTGTGCAACTCATGGTGAGTGGAATCGAGGAGCTCAAGAAAACTATAGCCAACTTGGAGGACTCCGCTCGGCCGGTTTCTCCGGACAATGCCATAGGCAGATTGAGCCGCATGGATGCCATAAACAATAAGATGATCAGCGACTCAGCCCTGAGATCTATGAAGTCCAGGCTCTCGCAGCTGGAACACCTTTTAGGAAGAATCGATAAGCCGGATTTTGGCATGTGCTTCATGTGTGGTGAGCCCATTGCGGTGAAAAGATTGATGGTCCTGCCCGAAAGCAGCCTCTGCATACACTGCGCAGACCGATAGCTGCCTTCTCCGAGGAATCTCGAGTGAATCGACCCTATCACAAAGAAGTCAAACGGCGCCGGACCTTTGGGATCATCAGTCATCCCGATGCCGGAAAGACGGTATTGACGGAAAAACTTCTCCTCTTTGGCGGCGCAATTCAGATAGCCGGGGCTATAAAAGCACGCCAAGCCGCCCGTCATGCCACCAGCGACTGGATGGCCATTGAGAGGGAGCGAGGAATCTCTGTTACCACATCGGTGATGAACTTCAACTACAGGAATTTTGAGATGAACCTTCTCGATACGCCCGGTCACCAGGATTTCTCTGAAGATACCTACAGGGTCCTCACTGCAGTCGATAGCGCTCTCATGGTCATTGACAGCATGAAAGGGGTAGAATCCCGGACAGAGAAGTTGATGGAGGTTTGCCGCCTGCGCCACACCCCCATAATCACCTTCATCAACAAGCTGGATCGGGTAGGCAGGGAGCCATTGGATATCTTGAGTGAGATAGAAGACAAACTCCAGATCGAGTGTACACCGCTAACCTGGCCTATCGGCATGGGCAAGAGCTTCAAAGGGGTCTACAATCTTTACCGCAAGGAACTCCTGCTTTTTACACCCAATCAGAAGACCCGAAAGCTCGATGGAGTTCTGATCAAGGATCTTGCCGACCCGGAATTGGGAAGGCTTTTGGGGCCCCAAGTGAATGATCTGCGTGCGGACGTGGAATTACTCGAAGGGGCTGCCGATCCTTTTGAGATGGATCACTATCTCAAAGGGAACCAGACGCCGGTGTTCTTCGGCAGTGCTCTCAACAATTTTGGGGTCAGGGAACTGCTCGACGCCATCATTGAGATGGCCCCGCCGCCAGGCGTGAGACCCACAGCCTCAAGAGAGGTCTCTCCCCTTGAGGAGCCTTTCTCAGGATTTGTTTTCAAGATTCAAGCGAATATGGACCCGGCTCACCGGGACCGGATTGCGTTCTTAAGGATCTGCTCCGGGAAGTTCACCCGTGGGATGAAAGTCATTCATCAAAGGCTCGGGAAGGAAATCACCCTGGCCAATGCCACCATCTTCATGGCCCAGGACCGGACCAGTGTCAGCGAGGCCTACGCCGGGGATATCATCGGGATTTACAATCACGGAACCATCAAAATCGGAGATACTTTCACGGCAAAAGAACCTCTGCGCTTCACCGGCATCCCCAACTTTGCTCCGGAGCATTTCCGGCGAGTAGTCCTCAGGAACCCTTTGAGGGCAAAGCAGTTGCAAAAGGGATTGACGCAGCTGGCTGAAGAGGGCGCTGTACAGTTCTTTCGCCCTCTCAGAGGCCCGGACTACATCCTCGGCGCGGTTGGGATCTTGCAGTTTGATGTGACCGTGGCAAGGCTTAAGAACGAATACGGTGTAGATGCGGACTATGTGCCCGCGGACTTTTCTGCGGCACGCTGGATTGACTGTACTGACAAGAAAAGACTCAAAGAATTTGAGAGGAAAAACCTGGCCAATTTGGCCCATGATTCAGAAGGGCACCTGACCTATCTTGCTCCCGACAGATGGCACCTCAAGTTCCTAATGGAAAAATGGCCTGATATTTCGTTCAAAAAGACCCGGGAGCACAACTGAGCGAACCCATTTTTTTGCTTAAACTTCCGTGGAGGAGAGGCATGCCAAAGGGATGGGGGTGATTTATCTTCTAGCGCCTGAGGTTCGGCAGGCCACCCTCCAGACAAGCAGCAAGCATACCTGCACCGAAGCAAAAAACGACATAAAGGAGGTGCGCTACAGTGCTCGGAGCGATTGCCGGCGACATCATCGGGTCCGTCTATGAACAGTACCCGATCAAGACCATGGAATTTCCTTTGTTTCAAAGCCGTTCGCGCTTTACCGACGATACCGTGCTTACGGTGGCGATTGCCAGCTCAATTCTGGAAAAGGTGGACTATGCGGCATCACTCAGGACATTTGGGCGCAAGTACCCCAATGCCGGCTATGGGGGTGCCTTTTATAAGTGGTTGTTCGACCCTGAGAGCGGGCCTTACAACAGCTGGGGAAACGGAGCGGCCATGCGGGTGAGTCCGGTAGGATTCGCCTACGCCACTATCGAGGAAGTGCTTAAGGAAGCGGAAAACACCGCGGCAGTCTCCCACAACCACCCCGAAGGGATCAAAGGGGCTCAGGCCACGGCCCTGGCGGTTTTTCTGGCACGCACCGGAGCAGCCAAGAAGCAGATCCAAAGCGAGATCACCAGGCGGTTCGGCTACGATTTGAACCGGACCATCGATGAGATCAGGCCTCGGTACGGCTTTGACATTTCCTGTCAAGGGACAGTACCTGAAGCGATCATCGCTTTTCTGGAATCAAAGGATTACGAAAACGCGGTGAGAAAAGCCATTTCACTGGGAGGAGACAGTGACACCCTGGCCTGTATTACCGGCGGGATCGCCCAGGCTTTCTACCAAGAGATCCCGCAAGAGATTGGGGCGGAAGTGAGAAGAAGGCTTCCGGAGGAATTCTTGACCATCATTGACAGGTTCAGTGCTGCCTATCCTCTATAGAGAAACATAAGGAACCTATGTTTCTCCTGAAAACTCCAACGATTTCCGTCTTGCTACCGGTCTATAACGCTCAGGCAACCATCCGCAGTGCGTTACACAGCATTCAAGGCCAGACGCTCAGAGACTTTGAGTGCATCATTATCGATGACGGTTCGACCGATGCGACGCCGGATATTCTTAAGGATCTGGCCCGAGCGGACGACCGGCTGCGCCTCCATCATACAGAACATCAGGGCATCATCGCCGCGCTCAATACTGGAATAGGGCTTTGTTCTGCGTCCTTGATAGCAAGAATGGATAGCGATGATCTTTGTCACCCGCGGCGCCTGGAACTCCAGGCTGCCTATATGCAGGAAAATCCG
>CAZLRL010000048.1:1024-6627 GCA_964561645.1 uncultured Desulfobacterales bacterium | reverse complement strand
TCCGGAAGTAAGCGTTTGCTCGTCGCGTATTGCCATGTTTCCTCGTGCCGAGGTACGTGGAGGGATGTGGCGGTATCAGGAGTGGTTGAACGGGATGAACTCTCACGATGATATCGTCAAAAACATCTTCGTGGAAACTCCCGTCGTTCACCCCAGCGTTGTTTTGCGCCGGGATGAACTACTGGCGCTGGGCGGGTATCGGGAGCGGGGGTGGGCGGAAGACTACGATCTCTGGTTGCGCTACTACCTCGCCGGAGCCCGGTTCGCCAAACTATCGCAAACCCTCTTCGCCTGGCGTCATTCCAAAGGCCGTCTGACCTTTGCCGACCCGCGTTACAGTTTGGAGAATTTTCTGCGCACCAAAGCCTACTACCTGGCGCGCCGTCTGCATGGGCTGCCGCGTCCTATCTATTTGTGGGGGGCAGGGAAAATGGGCGCTCGGTTGCTTAAGCATCTACAGCGGGCAGGACTTGAGATCAACGCCGTCATTGAGATTGACCCGCACAAAATCGGCGGGATGAAGCGAGGGGTGCCGGTGTTGGCACGCGATGCCTTACCGCGGTCATGCGAAGCATTTGTCATAACCGCGGTTGGTTCCAGAGGCGCACGGGCGCTGATCCGTCAGCACCTGTACGAGCACGACTATACGGAAATGATGGATTTTATTTGTGCCGCGTGATTCTACAGGTTTCGGCCTGATGACCGACCCCGTGGATTTCGGGTATTTTTGGTTCCAGGCCGGTATCCATAGGGTCCATTGCCGGTGACGTCCCAAAACTATATTACCGCAGCGGCCAAAGCTGCTGCATAATCTCCGGTTATTACTGAAAGCATGAAAAAGAATAACTCATCACCCTCTCCCTCTCCCTCGAGGGAGAGGGAAGTAAAAGGAATATCAAGATTAATCTATCTTTCGCTCAGATCTGAATGACAAAAACCCTCAATCAGGGGTTTTGCCACAGCTCCTAGCTTTTAGCCGCAAGCTTGGCCCCACCAGCTTTTTAGTCCCCCTCAGCCTCCGAGCCCTTCTCCTGCAAGTGCCCTTCAATCTCAGGCTCCGGCTCCAGATACAGATAAATGAGAAAGCCGATGAAGGCAAAGGTCAGGACGTTCAGGATGATATTAACGAGATGGTCCATCATGATCCGGGCTCCACTTTCAAAGCTTTTAACAAGGTCACCATCAAAAGCAGCACGATAAAAACGAAGGGTAAGGCGCTCAAGGCAATAATGGCCCTTACCGCGTCGATGCTGCCGGAAAGGATCATCACCAGTCCCAGGGCGCTCAAAATAACCCCCCAGACGAGCTTGATCCTGACGCTGGGATTGGGATCGCCGCCGCTGGAAAACATCCCCAGAACGAAGGCGGCGCTGACCACGCTGGTGACCACAAAAAGAAAGGCCGCCAAGACCACCCCCGCGGAAGTCAACTGAGAGAGGGGAAACTGCTGCAGCAGAAAAAAGGTGGTCTGGGCCACATCGTTCTGCACCACTTCCAGGATGCCTTGGGCTCCCTCCGGGGTGTTGATTATCTGGTAAAAACCCATGCTGCCGAAAACGCCGAACCAGAAAATGGAAAACACGGTGGGCACCAGCCAGACGCCGACGATGAATTCCCGGATGGTGCGGCCCTTGGAGATCCGGGCGATGAACACCCCCACGAAGGGGGCCCAGGCCAGCCACCACACCATGTAGGTCAGGGTCCAGGAGAAAAACCAGCCCTCCACCCGCTGGTCGAAAAAGGTATAGGTCCTGAATCCTTGTTCAAATACATTCCAGACATACTTGCCCATGGCTTCGGTGATGGCGCTCATCATGAAGTACGTCGGGCCTTCCAGGAGGATGAAGATCATGAGGGCCACGGCGATGCCCAGGGCCGTGTTGGACAGGGTGGCCATGCCCTTGCTCAAGTCCACCAGGCAAGGGAGAAGAGAGGCCACCACCAGAACCGCGAAGATGCCCAGAGAAAGGGACATGCCCGGGTTTTGCAGGCCAAAGAGCGTCTCCAGGCCTCCCTGGATCTGAAACACGCCCATGGCCATGGAACCGGCCAGGCCGATGGCAATGGCGTAGATGGCCAGCAAGTCTCCCAGCCATCCCACCACGTGAGCCCAGCGGTGGCGGCCGAACACGTACTTCAGGGGCGCGCTGACCAGATACGGACAGTCCTTACGAAAGCCGAAATACGCGATGACCAACCCGGTGATGCCGTAAATGGCCCAGGCGTGGAGGCCCCAGTGGAAGTTGGTAATGAACAGGGCATCTGATTGGGCGGAAAGCCGGTCGAATTCAGTTATAGTCAGGTAATGGGTGATGGGTTCGGAGGCACTGTTATACAACAGCCCCACCCCCATGCCCGCGGCAAAGAGCATGGTGAGCCAGCTCACCGTGGAAAACTCGGGTTCGTCGTCTTCCTGCCCCAACTTGATCTTGCCGTACCGCGACAAGGCCAGCACCAGGCACATGATAAACAGGACGCTGGCGGTGAGCATGACAAACCAGCCGCGCTGCCGAAACATGGTCTGGGTGCTGGCCTGGGCATAAGCGGCCAGGCCGGCCGTGTCCACCAGGCCCCAGACGGCCACAGCCGAAGTGAGGGCCAGGGCGATGAGCAACAGAGGGTTGCGAAACATGGGCTCTCCCAGGGAGTTGATTGGAGGAGAGGCCGGGGGTCGAGAACCCCGCCGTCTCCCGCGGCCTCCACCCCCAACCATTTAATTAAGCTGGAACACGGGCTTCCAGCCTGCGCCTGACAGGCAGGAGGCCCTTCCATATGTGACCCTAATGGACCGGGGGCCAGACCTGCCGCAGTAAGCTGACTCTTCGGGCCCGTTTTCGGAAGTTCTTTACTGGTTACATACCTTAAAACCTTAAATATAGGTAGGTGAAAAATGGCTCTCCCCATGATACCCACTATTGAGGGTAGTGCTTTGACTGGAAACTCTTAAGCCCTTGAAAGTTTTACCTATCTTTTAATCATGATCGTCCATTCCGGGCCTGTTTTTATCTCCAGGCACGATTTTCCCTTTAGAGTGGGGACTTGATACCCCGGGGACCCAGGGGGACATGGAAGGAGCCGGTCTCTTCGCAGTCGGCATTTTTATTTTTAGGGACGGAACCAGTCTTGCGACAAAAGCTTAACTATGCTACACACCTAGTGATGGACGGAAATATCCGTCCCAGGAGAAAAATGACCTCCGGGCGGGGGCAAGTTCCAGGAAACTACCAGGGGTTTGTCAGGCAAGCCCTGAAACCGGGAAGCGAGGCGGTATTTCCAGGACCTACCCGAGCTGCGGAAGTTCGGCTTGGAGCGGCAGCTTTACACTGACAGTAACGGCCAGGCCTGCGCACCTGCTGTCCAGGAGATCAGCGCCATCAGGACGGAGATTCAAAAGGGGGAGGGGGCAAGGCTAAGGTTCTTGAATTTAAGAACAAATAATGGAGGCAGGTGGGTTCGCCTCCCACCCCCGCCGCCATTCCAAGTGTCGAGTTTTGAGTTTTGCGTTTCGAGAAAAAATTGTCTCTTTCTCAAAACTCGAAACTGAAAACTCGAAACCAAGCGCACGCGGAGAGATGCCCGAGAGGCTGAAGGGGCGCGACTGGAAATCGCGTGTAGGTCCAAAAGACTTACCGAGGGTTCGAATCCCTCTCTCTCCGCCAGTTTGCCGACGCCTTGACCACCTGTGCCGCTGCTAATCTTTTTCCCTGACCAGAAAGGAGCACGCCATGCCTACCGTGGTTCATTTTGAAATTCCCGCGGATGATCCGGAGCGAGCTCAAAAATTCTACCGCGGCCTGTTTAATTGGCAAATCGACAAGTACTCCGGCCCTCTCCTGCCCATGGATTATTGGATGGTGATGACCTCCACGGAGAGCGGCGAAAAAGGCCTGGACGGCGGCCTGATGGCGCGGCAGCACCCGGAACAGCGAATTACCGTGTATATTGATGTGCCTTCTGTGGATGAGTATATGGAGAAGGTGGAGAAACTGGGCGGGCAGGTGGTCTTCCCCAAAATGGCCGTTCCCGGCATGGGATACTTTGCAGTGTGCCAGGACCCGGAAAATAACCAGTTCGGCCTCTGGGAGAACGACCCCAACGCGACGTAGTTCTTGATTTGGCAACAAAAAACTGAAATTTCCCCCATGTCCTACCAGGTTTTAGCCCGCAAATGGCGTCCCCAGGCTTTTGAAGAGGTGGTGGGCCAGGAGCCCATCACCCGGACGCTGCAGAACGCCATTGCCACCGGCCGGGTGGCCCACGCCTTTATTTTCTCCGGCCCCCGGGGTGTCGGGAAAACCTCGGTGGCCCGCATCCTGGCCAAGGCCTTAAACTGCGTCCAGGGCCCCACGCCCCAGCCCTGCAACGCCTGCGAAGTCTGCCGGGAAATCACCGGCGGCTCGTCCATGGATGTGCTGGAGATCGACGGCGCCAGCAACCGGGGCATCGACGAAGTGCGGGACCTGCGGGAAAAGATCAAGTACCTGCCGGTGGACGGCAAATATAAAGTCTATATCATCGACGAAGTGCACATGCTCACCCCTCCGGCCTTTAACGCTCTGCTCAAGACCCTGGAGGAGCCCCCGGCCCACGCGGTGTTTGTCCTGGCCACCACCGAGCCCCACAAGGTGCCGGTGACCATCCTGAGCCGCTGCCAGCGCTATGATTTCCGGCGCATCCCCACCTCCCTCATCCAGGCGCACCTTGCCAAACTCGTGGAGCAGGAAGGCTGGAACCTGGACGCGGACAGCCTGGCCCTCATCGCCCGGGAGGCGGAAGGTGGCCTCAGGGACGCCCAGGGCTTCCTGGACCAGGTGATCACCTTCGGGGGCGACCAGGTGGGCCCGGCGGAAATCGCCAAGATCCTCGGGGTCACGGATCGGGGCTCGCTGGTGGCCGCGCTCACGGCCATTGTCCAGCGGGACGGACCGGCCCTGTTAGAACTCATCGACGAACTGTATGACCAGGGGCACGACCTCAAGCGGTTTCACCAGGACCTGGTGCAGTATGCCCGGCACCTGCTGTTGGCCGGTCTCCATCCAGAGGCCCGGCGCTTGGCGGACGTGGCCGACTCCGAATGGGAGGAGCTGGTCCGTCTGTCCCGCACCCGGCCCGCGGCGCACCTGCACAATCTTTTGAACGTGCTCCTCCAGGGCGAGGAAGACCTCAAACGGGCCCCCCAGCCCCGACTGGCCCTGGAAGTGCTGCTGCTGCGCCTCATTCATCTGGAGCCCCTGACCCCGGTGGATGACTGGCTCAAGCGCCTCAAGTCCCTGGAAGAGCGCCTGCAAAAGGCCGCGCCGACGCCTGCTCCGGACCGACCGGATGCAATCCCTGCTTCCCCGGAAAGCCAGACCCAGGCGGCTCCTGCAGTGCAGCCGGAGCCCGTTTCCCTGGCCCCGGAAAATCTGGCCGAACGCTGGCAGGCCTTTCTGGCCTATCTGCAAAAAGAAGAGGGCGGGCCCCTGTACGCCAAAATCTCCCGGGCTCAAGTGAGCGAACTCAGGGACCACAACCTGGTAATCACCGGCGATAAGACCCTGAATTTAAACGGCCCCCGCCAGAAAAACCGCTTGCAGGAACTGGTGACCAAATTTTTCGGACCC
>CAZLRL010000048.1:0-1014 GCA_964561645.1 uncultured Desulfobacterales bacterium | reverse complement strand
CCCAATACCAGCTGCAGCTGGAGACAAGCACCCAACCGATACGGAAAAAAAATTCTTCCCCGGCCCCCAAACCCCTTGATTTGCCCGGACTCAAACAGCAAGCGCTGGAAATCTTCGGGGGCCAGTGGCAGTCGCAGAATAAAAAGGAGGACTCGGAGTGAAAAACCTCGGCGGCCTCATGAAACAGGCCCAGGCCCTGCAGCGCAAGATGCAGCAGCTCCAGGAAGAAATGGCCGAACGCACCGTCAGCGCCCAGGCCGGCGGCGGCATGGTGGAAGCCGTGGTCAACGGCCGCCAGGAACTCATGTCGCTGCGCATCGACCCGGAAGTGGCCAGCCCCGACGACGTGGATATGCTCCAGGACCTGGTCCTGGCCGCAGTCAACGAGGCCCTGAACCGCTCCCGGGAGATGATGGCCCAGGAAATGAGTAAACTCACCGGCGGCATGCCGATCCCCGGGATGATGTGAGGATGACTTGAGGAGAGGGCCGGGGGAGCTGGGGCTTCCTGCATCCCCCCACACCCCCTATCGATGTTACCGGTAGCACGGGCATCCTGCCCGTGCCTGAACGGGCTGGAAGCCCGTTCTACCGTTCTCATGGGATTGGGGGAGGCGGTAAGGGGCCGCTGCCCCTTAGCCCCCCTCCCCCACAACACCTGACCAAATTATTAAGGAGCAACATGGCCAGAGGGGCGTATCCGCAGGCGCTGCAGCGGGTGGTGGCGGCTTTGAGCAAATGGCCCGGGGTGGGCGAGAAGTCCGCCGCCCGGTGGGCCTTGTATCTGTTGCGGGCTCCCCAGAGCGAGGTCCTGGAGTTGGCCCAGGCGGTGACCGACCTGAAGGAGAAGGTGCGTCTTTGCCGGCGTTGTTTCGCGTTTGCGGACCAGGAGCTTTGCCCCCTGTGCGCCGACCCGTCCCGGCAGACCGGGGTGCTTTTGGTCGTGGCCGATCCCGGCGATCTGTTGGCCATCGAAAAGGTGGGTTGGTACCAGGGGCAGTACCATGTCCTGGGC
>CAZLRL010000047.1:9678-10723 GCA_964561645.1 uncultured Desulfobacterales bacterium | reverse complement strand
AAAAATGCCAGCGAAATTTAAAATAATCCTAATCCAACCTGGATTCATTGTCAACCCGGCTCAGCGGCCAGGAGGTGCGATATGAGCCCCCAGGTCCTCAGTCCAGAGTCCTGGGCTGATTCGCGGCGTTCCGGCTTGACCGATGCGATCCTGCGGGCAGGAGAGGGAATTCCGCCATGTTGACTGCTCAGGAAATAGCCCAAGCCCTGGCTGGAGACCGGCGGCCCCGGAAAACCGCCACCGGCTGGCTCACCTGGTGCCCGGCCCATAACGATAAGGACCCTTCGTTGCATCTTACAGATACACCTAACCGCAGGGTGCTCTTTCATTGCTTTGGTGGTTGCCGGCCTGAAGCGGTCATTGAGGCCCTGAAGGCTCGGAACCTGTGGTCCGGTGGGAATGGCTCTCAAGACGACAAGGTGCATGGCGGCCTGACCCTGGATGAATTTGCCAAGGCAAAGAAACTTGACTCGGCGTTCCTTGCTAAACATGGCGTTTTCCAGGCAACCGGCAAGAGCGGCCCCTACGTAGTTTTCACCTATCGCGACCATGAAGGCCACGAAATCAAGGAGGCCGTTCGGTTCCGGTTCTCCATGGCCGAGCGGCCGAAGTCCAAGCGCGGCGGTAAGACCATGCTTTACGGCCTGTGGCGCTTATCGGAGTTCCGGGAGAGCGCAGAGTTGATCCTGGAGGAGGGTGAGAGCGACACTCTTACGGCTTGGAGTTACGACCTCCCCGCAGTAGGCCTCCCCGGCAAAACTCTAATAAAGACTATAGACCCGGCGGATTTTGCCGGTTTCAGGACCGTCTTCGTCTGGCAGGAGCCGGATGCTTCGGAACTTCCCGGCCAAGTGGCGGCCCGACTCCCCGGTGTGACCGTCAAGGCCCTGGTTCCTCCCCCGGACATTAAGGACATCTCCGAGGCTCATCTCAGGGGTAAGGACGTCCTCGCCCTGTTGGAGCGGTTGAAGGAGGAGGCCAGGGAAGTAACCCCCGAGCACCGCCCCGGGGCGGAGACTGCTGCATCTCATGTCGAAAGTTGGGA
>CAZLRL010000047.1:7198-9668 GCA_964561645.1 uncultured Desulfobacterales bacterium | reverse complement strand
GCCCAGTGGTTTCCCCGCACCCCCTTCCCCTGGGGAGTCTTGCCTCCGGAAATCTCTGAAAGCCTCCAACAACTGGCCCGGGCCACCGCCACCTCACCACAACCGTTGCCGGGGGCCGCCTTCTGCATGCTGGGCTCCATCCTGGGGAGAAGCATCACCGTCTCTCCCAAAGCGAGTTGGGAGGCCCCCCTGATTTTTTGGCACGGCGACATCAGGGACTCGGGAGAAGGGAAAACCGCTCCACCCCGGCTGCTGGCGAGGCCTATTCATGAGGCACAGAAAAAGGAGGCGGAACGCTATAAAAGAGAAATGGAGGCCTATAAAAATCTGTCCACCGAGGAGCGGAACCAGGAACCCCCGCCTCCTTCCCCCCGGGGTTATTTTGTCTCGGATCTGACTTTGGAAGGCCTCAGGGAGGATCTGGAAAATTCCCCTCAGGGCGGCATCTGCGTTATCTTGGATGAAATCAGCTCTTTTCTTACCGGACAGAATCAGTATAAGTCTCGGGGCGGCACCGACCGGGAGGGGTGGCTGGCTCTTTGGGACGGGCACCCGGCACGAGTAAAACGAGTCGGCCGTGAACTGTTCCTCACCGGGGCCCGGGTGTCCATCTTCGGGGGGATTCAGCCACAAGTTTTCCGGACCTTCTTCGCCGGGACCAACGGCTTATACCTCACAGACGGAACACTCTTCAGATTTTTGTTAACTTACGAGCCTCCTGGGTATTACGAACTCACCGCTGAGTCTTGGGAAGATCACCACCGGGAGAATTGGGAGAGAATTTTCCAACGGGCCATGGCTTGGGTGGAGGAACGAATCGCCGACCAAGGCGGCAATCTTGAAACCCCGCTCCGTCTTATCCTTGACGCCGAGGCCCAGTCCAGGTTTTTTGCTTGGAGAAACTCCCTCCATTCCCTAAAAGGAACTCTTCCGGCTCCCTTGCGGGGGTTCCTGCCCAAGGCCTATGAGTATGCTCTTCGCCTAACCGGGGTCATCCACTGCCTCCATCAGTTTTTTAAGGGCGAAAAACCCAAGACGGTTCTGGACGTCGAGGATCTGAACCGGGGCATCAAGGTCGTCGCTTTCTACCTGGGGCAGGTCCAGGCAGCCCTGAGACTTATTGAAAATGAGAATTTCGTCCCCGTGGAAGTCTCCGAGCGCTCCCAGCTGTTGGCCCGCACTCTGGACGCCTTGCGACCCCATCTGGACAGCGGCCGCCTGGCCATCGGCTTCATACACGAGCACTACAGCCTGATTGCGCCGGGAACCCAGAGGATTCGTACGGCTAAGGCCCTATTTGACTGGACCAGCTGATTTTGGTTCGAGAATTGCCGAGCTGGCCCGGGTGAGGTCCTGGCTCGCTCCCATCCTTACTTTAACAATGCTACAATTCCCGACTCTCGTTCTGGTTCCTATCAATACATCGCCTGGTTCACAGACAACCGTTTTCCCCGACAACAGGCCTTGTTCGGTCAAGTACGAACGTCCTTGAAAAACATAGAGGGAGTTACTCTGTCGTGATAGTTGATAGGAGCGCCCTGGTTCCTCTTCAACTTCTATCTTCAACGTGCTAATCTTCTCTAAGAAAATGGTAACAGGCGCCGGACTATTCTTTAACTCCTCAATTTCCTCATAGACCAGCGCACGCTTGCTCTCATCTCGCAACGGGAGTCGAATGACAGTTACAAATCCTTGGCAGGCGAAGGAAGCTACCTTTTCAGGCTGATTGGTAAGAGGAATAGGGACATGAAAATCAGGAATATCCCTCTTTGCCAATTCTCGATGCGTTGGATTATCAATCAGCCCATCGAAGTCGTCTGGGCCTGCAAACCTAAAACAGTAGCCATCGAAGCACTTAGCAGGGCCAAACCCTGCTGTGGAGTAAACTTGGGGGGCATCGCTGACGAAGAGTACACTACGAAAGCCCAGCCCTTTATTCCCTATGTTTTCTCCCGCCGGTTTGTCGCTTAAGCCGATATTGGTCAGCGCTTTTACATTGCTCCATTGGAAACCATGCCCACGGTTTGCAATGTATAAAACTCCAAAGGAATCTTCTTGCGGAGCAAAATAAATGGAGATCTCACCAGACTGTTGGTCCGGGGGATGCGCGTCATAGGCGTTTTGAATTAACTCGATCAAGAAGCGACGTCCATAATCGCTGGCGATCTGCTGGGTAGTGCTCCGAACCCCAGGATAGATAGGGTCCATATAGTCTCCATCTGGCCCTATCGTGCCCGTGAATGACTTTATCTTCCCCCTGGCAAAGTGCTCGATTTGGTCTGCCGGATCTAAATTATTCTTAAAAGCCATTTATTAACGTCAGCCTCTTTGGTTGGGAGGGCGTTATGAGATATTGTCACAGCCCCTGTCTTAACCTTCCAGAAGCACTGCAACCCAGGCAATCGCGTATTCTCTGGACAAACTCAGTCTCTTCGACATATGGGATGATGAGGCGGTGCTTGGCGCGAGT
>CAZLRL010000047.1:0-7188 GCA_964561645.1 uncultured Desulfobacterales bacterium | reverse complement strand
GCGCACGCGTTTCAGTTGTTGGCCGCAAGCGGTCCGTCCCCGGGAGATAAACCAGGTCGAAGTCAAGGCCCTTGGCGCTATGAATGCTGATGATGGAGACCCGGTCAGTGGTGATGTCAAAATCCTCCTTGGCCCTGACATCTTGGGATACCCACCTTCCAGGGATACCGGCAGCCTCCAACAGCACCATAAGGCGATGGGGAAGCTCTCGACTGTCATACGTGAAGGTTTTTGTCCCATAGGTCTTGTCATCATAAATAATGGCGATCTCAGATAGCTTATACTCCTTGGAAGCTAAAATTTCCTGGATATCCTTGGCCAAGAAGTCCTCAACTTGGTCCTGGTCTCGAAATTTGAGCAGACAGGGCGGCTCGCCATGGAAAGAGGTCTTCAGAGGCAGATAGCCAGAACGAACTTGTGGCAAATCCACCCCGATGAACCTCTGGGTAAAATCGAAAATCTCTGCCGTGTTGCGATACACAGTGCCCAGGTAGTGGGTTCGGCCTCGGGCTTTGATGCCAAGTGATTTCCAGGAGGAAAACCCTCGGTAAAGGTCCTGGTAGGAGTCCAAGGCGACCATAAAATCGCCCTTTGGCTTCGCCAGGCCGAGGAGCACCCGCAGCATGTCGTCGCTAAAGTCCTGGCCTTCATCCACGAGGATCGCGTCCCAGTTTGCGAGCTGGTGCTCTTGGTTCTGAACAGCATCCAGGGCGGCCTGAATGACCAGCTGGTAATACTCGGAATCCGGGTTATCGAACTCAATCCTCTCGCCAAGTATTGCCGAACACAACTCGAAGAAGTGGTACACATTTATTCCGTCTTTTCCCAACCCCAAGCCTTTTTCTATGAGAAGCCTCTTGAGGTAGCTGGCTAGGGCGATATTGTAGCAGACGAAAAGGATGCGGTTTACCTGGTGATGGTAACGGGCCAACTGGCAGCACCGGTGCACGAGGACCAGGGTTTTTCCGCTTCCGGGCGGGCCCTTGATTATCTGATGCCCCCGCCCTAAGCGACGAGCGAGCCTTGCCTGGGCCTCGTCGAGGGCTAAAACTTCCTGTTGGAACCGGGCCTTCTCCTCCCCAAGACGAGCCGGCAGCTGGATAAATTCCGGCCAGATGAGGTTTTTGAGTTTTTCGGTTTCCTGGTGGGAGAGAGGTTTCAGTTTGAAGGGCAGCACCGCATCCAGGCGCTTTCTGAAGCTTTGACCGGAAGTGTCCGCGAGAAGGCTTCCCCCCAGGGTCAAGGTCGTCCTGAAAGAAGACCCTTTCGGAAGGGATGATAAAGGGCAAGGGCTCCCTGTCCAGAAAATCCCGGCGCCTTATATTGGGAAAGATCACCATCCTTCCTATGGGAATCTTCAGCTTGCCTGCCGTGCCGCCCTCGACGGATCGGCAGTCGGGAAGGGCCCGCAATCTCTCCATGAGGGCGTCCACATAGCCCTTGGCCTGCTTGTCCGGGTTGGTTCTCGTCTCGTCGTTCCCAGAGACACGGAGGATGAAACGGTTAAAATCGGCAGCCAAGATCTGGGGGAGAACCCAATCTTTGACTTCCAGCACCAGCAGCCCGAGATCTTTCCCGAACAGCAAAAAATCCGGGGCCCTCCCGGCGATGCCTACAAAGGGCGAATACCAGCAAAAGAAATAGCGGTCAGGTTTCGCAACTTCCCGGAGAAAGCGGAAAACCTTGATCTCCCCCTCGGTCACCTTTCCCAGCCCCGTGATGTCCTCTGGAAACATAGTGGCCATGCATCAAGTTCCTTAATAACCCTTACTCCGAGATTATGAGGCAGCCTTGCCCACCGCGGAAAAAAAAATGGTTTTGGGGGCCTTCCTTCCCGAGTATAAACCCGGAAAGTTTCCCTTTTTTGTAGCCAAATTATCTTGTGAACGGCATGATAGCACAAATTTCGCTGAAAAATTCATTCATCAGAATATCTTGGCATACCACACCCCCAGAACTATCGGCCGCTTTGCCCTGGATTTGGTGGCCGCCTTCCTCCGGATTGGGTGGTTGGATTGTGCGGAAAACGCAAGCGAGGCTGGACAGGGCGGGAGAAGGCTGATGGCAAAGACGAAAGCGAACATGGAGAAGGTGGCCTGGTCCGGCCGCCTTTTGGCCATTCAGCCCCGGATTCGCCTTACGCGCTCCTTCGCCTGCGACTACCCAGAATTGCTGATTAAGTGCAATTTGGTATGAGACGAAAAAAACCCGCCTGTTTGGAGAAGGGGGGTTTATTTTTGAATGACCATCTCGACCAGGCTCGGGTACGAACAAGTTCCCTGATTCAGGGACAGGCGCCCTCCCCTGCCCCTGTATAGCGCCGAGGGCGGCGGTCCCGACACCTAAAATGACTATCGAGATGAACTGGCTATGTAGAATTTTCAGCAGCCTGATAAGTTTCGAGTTAGGGCAGTAACATTGCATTCAGATAAATTGATATTAAGGGTTACGTACTATCTATTTAGAGTTAATTTAAAGATCAACCGTTTGTTATTGAAAAGATTACTACAAGACAAGGACTGAGATCCTGCCATGGTTCTTGTCTTTGCATGATTAACCCACTATCCCAACGACTGTCTCGTCTATGGTGAGCTTTAACATTATTCCTACAATGGGCATGTGGATGCAGGTGGCGATTACCGGGCGGCCGGTGGCCTCTTCTATGGCTTTCCGGTAGGCCAGGAGTTGAGGGGCGTACTCCTTGGCCTTTTCAGGCCATTGGCTCATGCGGCCAGGGAAGCTCTTGTGATCGATGACCACATAACCCTCGTCGGTGTCGATGAGGAGGTCGATCCAGCCGCTCAGCTTCTGATCCCCCACTCTCAGGTGGACCGGCCACTCACGGTGGCAGGGGCAGTCAGCCCCATATGTTTTCTGCAGGTAGTGCCGCAGCCGGTCGCCGGCGACCACAAGGGTTTCCGGCTCCAAGCCGTCGGTTCCCCAGTTTTTCAAGAGCCTGCCGGCCATTGCCAGCCGGGGCTTTGTGCCCAGGGAGGGATCATCAGCGGCCAGGAAGCCATGGAAGGCCTCTCCTAACAAATTCATCTCCGGGCGCCCTTGGAGGGGCAGGCGGGGTCCCAGTATTATCGACTGCGAATCTTTAATCGTCAGGGTCAAAAATCCAGGTTCAATCTTGCTTGGTGTCAGACGCGCCGGCAAGAAAGATTTCTTCTCAGGAATCGTGGCCGCAACATACACCTGTCCCGGTTCTTTTTGCCACGGGCTCTCGAGGGGCTGAAATGTAGAGGCGTGAAACTCGAAAGATTGCTGGCCGACCTCTAGGGTATTTTTCCCGGTCCCTGGCGGCAGGGTGAATATTGAATCGCCGATGCTATCTTTGAGTGAATCAAGCCAGGCAGTCGAGGCTTTCTTGCCGTCCCGGGCGGCGAAGACCAGGTAATCCCTGGCCCTGGTCATCCCCATATACAAAAGCCGCATCAGTTCTTTTTTCTCCCGATGAAGCGCCGCCTGGCGCTCCTCGGAGTTGTGGATGGCCTCATCCAATCCGGTTCCCTTCTGTTGGCTGCCATAAGGCCAGGGCCAGAAGCGGAGCCAACGGCCCGCCAAGGGGTCCTGAACCTCAAAAGGTTTGTCGCCTGGGCTGACCGTGACCCCAAAAGGACTGGCCTTCTCATGGGTTTGGAGATCGGTCAGAATGACCAGCGGCCACTCCAGCCCTTTGGCCCGGTGATACGTCAAAACCTGGACCGTATGTTCATCATGACCCTCCGCCTGCATATCCAGCTCCGACTTTTGCACTTCGTCGGCCAGGAAGGTCACCAGGCCGGCGGGGGTGCCGGCGCTTCGGGCAATCAGGCATTTTTCCTCATAGGTTAGCGCCAGATTTTTCAGCATCTCCAGATTGGCCAGCCTCTGGGAGCTGTCCCCCCAGCGGACCGCTCTGGCGCCCACCGCGCCCGCGCTCATCGCCAGGTGCAACGCTTCGCTGGGAGTCAGGTGGAGCAGTGTTTGCCGTTCCGCGTCCAGGTCCAGGATAACCGGATGGGATTTCCACGGCGGGTTTTCCGGTTGGCTCAGCCAGCGGCTGAACCACTGCCGGGGGGCGGCCGGGTCTTCGGTAAAGTGCAGGATTTCGGCAATGGCCAGGGTGTCACCGGCATCCACCAGGTACCTCAGGCAGGCCAGGGCCAGCACACATTCCGGCCGGGCCAGGAGGCCCCTGCGGGGCACGATGGCCCGCACCCCGTGACTTTCGAGGGCTTCGGCAACCCGGCGGCAATTGTCGTTTGTCCGGCAAAGAATCGCCAGGTCCCCGCCCCGCAGGGGCCGCAGGCGTTGGGTGGCTTTGTCCACCACCTGATGACCCGCGGCCTCGGCTAGCAGACGTCCGACAGCTCCGGCCAAAACCGCGCTTTCCTCGGGGTTGTTTTTCGCCTGGAGCCACCAGGCATGAAGGGCGGAAGCCTGCCCTGCCTCTTTGCGCTGGGGCTGGAGCATTACCCACTCCGGTGGTATCCCCACCGATGCAAAGGCCACGGCAAAAAGGGCGTTGGTGAAAGAAACGAGCTCCGGGCGGGAGCGATAGGATGTGGTGAGTATTTCAAAATGCTTCGGGTTGATGAGATGTTCTATGACCGCGTCCATTAACCCGGGGTCTGTGCCGCGAAATGCATAGATGGACTGTTTCTGATCCCCCACCCAGATAGCCTGTTCGGCAATCCGGATCAACTGCAGAAACACCGCCAGTTGCACCGGCGAGGTGTCCTGAAATTCGTCAACCAGGACCAGCTTCAGCCGTTCTGTTAATCGGGCTCTGACCTGAGGTTCCTGTAACACCTGTAAACACAAGGTCTCCTGGTCCACAAAGTCGATGAGGCCGTATTCCCGCTTGAAAGCGGCGAAACTCTGCATGGCCTCGGCCGCGCCGGCAAAGATTCTGAAAATGAATTCCCTGACATCCTGATGAAAGCGAGGGTGGCGGGGATGAATCGCGGCGGCCTCGATCACCTTGGCCACGCCGGCCCGGCTTTTGGCCCCAGGAGAAAGCTTGGTGAGACGGACCCACTCCGGCCAGGGCAAGAAGTGGTCCTCCCGTTGCCGCCGCAGAATTTTCTGTAAATCTTGGACCACTTTCTGCGTCGCCTTGGTTCCGTCCTGGCCGCCTTGCAGGTGCTCCACGGCCTCGGCGATGGCCCCAAACAGAGCCTGGTCCAACTCACTTTCCCGGGACTTGGCCACGGCTTTGGGTAGGAGCTTCTGAAAGGTCTCAAACGATCTGTCCCTGCTTGCCTGCAGATCTTCCGGGGTGATGTTGTTAATTCTGGCCAGGTCACTGATTTTTTTGACGTTCTCCCGCCAATTGTCCACCTCGAAACGCTGGGCAATGGGATCCAGGTCCGGGGCGTGCTTCTCCACCACCGCGGCGATCGCCCGCTCATACATCGCCTGGTCTTCCCCTTCCGGCAGCACGTCCAGGGTGGGGGACAGCCCCGCCTCAAAGGCGAAGTCCTGGAGAAGGCGGCCGCACACCGAATTCACGGTGCCGATATAGCCGTCAAAGATGCGTTGGGCCTTTTCCCATTCGCCTTTCTCCAAAAGCTTGGTGCGGACCCTCTCGGTCAACTCGGCCGCGGCCTTGTTGGTGAAGGTGGTGGCCAGGACCTCTTCCGGTTCGAGCCCGCTCTGTAGCGCTTCAGCGAGCTTTTCGGTGAGGCTGTAGGTTTTTCCGGAGCCGGCGCTGGCGCTGATCAGGGTAAGGTGCGGAAGTCCCATATTCACTCCTGGTCCCCGGCGCCGCACAGGTTGATATAGGCGCACCATCGGCAGGGCGGTTCCGGTTCCAGAATCTCTTCGGGATCTTGCGCCCCCGCCGGAGCGGTCGGGTCCTCGGCCTCGGCAAGGTCCTGAATCCCTTCCGCCACGGCCAGGCCATGGTGCAATTGCCGGAGGCGCTGGCTGTAAGCGTTAAACGACCGCTGCCAGATGTCCTCCAAAGTCACCTCCTGGACCACGTGGTGCTCCGGAAACATTCGGCAGGAGGAAACCAGAAGGTCGCCCTGCGCCAGCATAAAATAGCCCCCGGCGGGGAAACGCCCCTGTTCGCCCTCCAGCAGCCAGCCGTAGGCGGCAAGCTGCAAGGCCTTCCCTCCCCGCAATTCCTCGCCCTTGTACCGGGCCCGTTTGGCCCATTTCAGGTCCAGGATGACGGAGTCACCCTTGGCGCCCGCCAGGACCAGGTCTATCCGCCCCCCAAACCTCTTGCCCTCGGGAAAGTCCCTTTCCTTGGTCACTTCGTATCCGACTATTTTGAGATCGGCAGCCTTGATGAGGGCAAACAGTCCGTTCACCGCCTGGCCAAGCTGCCGGCGATACCGGCTCCGCTCCAACTCCCGTCCCGGGTGGGCCAAAACCGCGGCGATTTTTGGGACATACTCATCATAAAGCTGCAGGGCCCGTTGCTCCGCCTCCTCAGGGGTCCAGGCGCCTGACTCTGACACCAAGGTCTCGATGATAAAGTGGCCGAGGGTTCCCAAAATCAGGCTGACTTCCGGCAGCGCCAGCAGATCTCCCGGGTAAAGCTTGGCTTGATACTGAAAAACCCAGGACAGCGGGCAGTGGATGAGCTTGCTCAGGCTCGAGGCCGATTCCCGTTCCCGGGGGAGAGCAGCCACCGGCGGGATGCTCCACTCCCGGCAGGGGGCGGCCAGAGGAATCTCGGGCACGGCCTTTCTGGCGGCGAGGCGGTCTATGACCCGCGGCTCCGGTTTTTCCCACAGTTCCTGGGCCTTAAAGGTCAGTTGTTGAATGTCCGCGTCACGTAATTTCAGCAGGTGCCGAATCTCGTCCCAGAAGGGATGGGGCGCCACAACCTCGCCCGCCAGGCTTTCCGGGATGACCAGGACCAGTTGTTTTCTCGCAAAAAGGGCCGCTCTCTGCCAGTATCCGGACTCTCGCACCCGAGTCCGGCGGGTGTCTTCCAGGTCAACCCCCACCGCGCCGAGGGCCTGCCTTTCCGCCAGGGTCCAGGGCAGACGCCGTTGGTTCACGCCGGCGGAAGTAAAGTTCCACCATACCAGGGTTGCCGCCGGCCCCCAGATCTGGCCGGGAGTTTCCACCTGGGACCAGGGGGCGGCCTGGGGAAAAGCAGCGGGATGTTCCAAACCTTCCCCCACCACTGAATCCAACATCCGGTTCAACTGGGGCAGGGTGATCCTGGCCAGTCCCGAA
>CAZLRL010000046.1:806-10762 GCA_964561645.1 uncultured Desulfobacterales bacterium | reverse complement strand
CGCGCGGTGGGCAGATCGTGGGGCAGGTGCAAAGTGACCACGTAGGCAGCCGTATCGAACTCCCTGTCAAAGGAAAACTGCCGGGGCCCGCCCTGGTCGGCGGCGGTAAAGAACTTTTTCAGGTTGGGCGGCAAGAAGGCTTTGACCCCCTGGGCGAGTCCCAGTTCTGCGGCGGCGTGTCGGGCGGCGGGATTGGCGTAGACCACGCGGCCCTTCCGGTCCACCTCCAGGACGGGGTGGGGGTTCAACTCCGGGAAGGAGGCCAGGCGGCGGATTTCCTCTTGGGCCAACTTCTCCTCGGTGATGTCTCGGGCTACATGGACGCTGCCGATCAGCTCCTGATCAGAGGAAAAGAGGGGTGTGACGGTAACCGCAAAGGTGCGGTCAAACTCGTGCACTTCTTCAAATTGCTCCCGGCCCGTAGCCACCACCCGGGTATGGGGGCAAAAGCCGGGGGCTTCATCCAAGCCGTGTACCGCCTTATAACAAGGCAGGCCCAGAGCTTTTTCCGCGTCCCGGCCCAGAAGCTCGGCCATGGCCCGGTTCATGCGGATGATGTGGTGGTCCTTATCCAGAATGGCGATGTAGTCAACCACCGCGTCAAAGGTAAGCTCCCACTCCTCCTTGGCCTGTCGCAAGGCTTCTTCGGATTGCTTGCGTTCGGTGATGTCCCGGAAAATTTCCAATTTAGAAATGGAGCCGTCTGCGTTTTGTATGGGCGTATCTATGAGATCATAGGTTTTCTGATTTCTGGGGGAATACCATTCCCACCGGACCGTTCTTCCTTGAAAAACCTCCGGGTTCTTGCACCAGGGGCAGATCTCCCGGCGGTCATGGAAGTATTCGTAACATTTTTTTCCATTAACCGGCCCGAATTCCCGCAGGATGACCGGATTGGCGAACTGGACGTTATATTCCTGGTCAGCAATATAAACCCCGTCCTCCATGGCATTGAGGAGATTCAACAACTTATCCCGCTCGGCTTTCAGCGCCTCCTCCATGGCTTTGCGTTCGGTGATGTCCTCCTGCACGGCGATATAGAGTTTTTTGTCGTGCACTTCGAGGGCGCTGATGCGGGCCGCGGTGTAAAAAGGGCGGCCGTCTTTTTTGCAATTGCGAAATTCCCCGGACCAGACGCCGGCCTCGTTCACCCGGCGCAGGATCTCCTTGACCACCCGGGTGTTTTCTTCCGGCGGGTAGAAGTTGAGGATGTTGCTGTGGCGGCCCAGCAGTTCCCCGGGCTTGTAGCCGAACATGGCGTCAAAGGCGGGATTGGTGTAGGTGATATAGCCCTTGTCGTCCGTGACCGTGACCGCTTCGGCCATATTTTCCAGGATTCGGGCCTGGGTTTGCAGGGACTCTTCGGCCCGCTTGTTGACCAGGGCGATGGCGGCGAGCTCGGCGAAGCCCGCCGCCAAGCGGGCGTCGTTGTCGGTGAAGCCACCCGGCTTGTTGCCCAGTCCCAGCAGTCCTACGACCTGTCCCTTCACCATCAAGGGGGCAAACAAAACGCTGTTCAAGGGGGTATGGCCTTGGGGCAGGAACTTCAGGTGTTCGCTTTGGGAGAACTGATTGTCATACAACACCCGGCCGTTACGATAGGCTTCGGCCCGCAGGCCCCGGATGGGCATGGGGGTATCCGGAGGCACCGAGCAGGGGAGGCCTCCGGACTCCAAAAAGACCACCTCGTTTTCTGCACCATCTTTACTCAGAAGCGAGATGTAGCCCGCCGGAGCCCCGATCAACTCCCGGCAGGCCTGAAAAATGGCCTGGGCGCTCCCGGCATAAGTGCGGTGCACCATGACCTCCCGGGAGGCGGCCAGGAGTGCGCCGACCTCCCGCTCCTGTCGCCGGGAGTCCCCCAAAGCAAGGTGCAACTCTTCCTCGGCCCGGACGCGGGTGGCAATTTCATTTTGCAATTCCCGGTTGGCATTTATCAGCTCCGCGGTCCGTTCGACCACCAGCTCCTCCAGGTTCTCTTTGTGGAGCCGGGCTTCTTCCTGGGCTTGCTTGAGCTCGGTGATGTCGGTCAGGGTGAGGCGGCCGCGGTCCCGGCCCTGGGCATCCTTTAAAAAGAGGAGGTCCAGGAGCACCATCTGCACTTCGCCGTTGCCGTCCTGGAGGCGGAATTCACCCCGCCACTCCGATTGATGCAAGCTGTTGTTCAGCATCTGACGGAAGTGCCCGCGGTCCGCTTCCACCAGGAATAGGGGGAAGAAGTGCTCCAGGAGGCGGCTGCGCTCCAGGCCCAGCATGGTGGCCGCGGTGAGGTTGGCCTCCACGATTTTGCCCTTGCTGTCCAGGGTGAGGTAGCCCACCGGCGCGAAATCGTAGAGGTCGACGTAGCGGTCCCGGGATTCGGCCAGTTGGACCTGGGCTTGGCGCAGCTCTTCGTTTTGCAGCTCCAATTCGATCTGGTGCACCTGGAGTTCGTGGATCAACCGGGCGGCCTCGGCCGGGGAGAGGTCTTCAGGGGCAAGGGCCTCGGTTTCAAGGCGCTCCTCGGCCCGGCGGCGCAGGTCGCGCAAATCGGGGGAGTTGTCTTTGGTGTCGGTCATAAAGCGGTCCTGCTGGTGTTAAGTTCAAGGTTCAAGGTTCAAGGTTCAAAGTTTCGGGTTTCGAGTTTCGAGTTTCGAGTGGTGAGTTTTTTGTTTTTACTTCACGGGTCCAGCCCAAAACCCGCCATTCCCCGCTCACGGCTCAGCGCCCAGAGCTCACTGCTTGCCCCGGGCCTCCTCCAGTTCCTTTTCCAGGCGGGCGATGGTTGCCTGGTTATCACGCTGAGTGGCGGCAATCGGTAATGTCCTCGAGGGCCAACAGGATCAAGTAGGGTTGCCCGCCTTTGGACTCCAGGCGCCGGGCGTTTAAGAGCATAACCTTGTGGCCGATCCGGGGAAAATTATGCTGCACCTCAAAGTCCTGGAACGAGGTATTCTCGGGAATGATGTCTTCCAAAAGTTCTTTCAGCCTGGGGATATCCCACTGGTTGTTGCCCAGCTGGTAAATCTGACGGTTTTCCGTTTCCTCCCGGGAAGTATCAAAGGTCCGATAAAAAGCCTGATTGGCGGAGAGCACTTGTAAATCGCCGTCCAGGACCAGCAGGGGTTCCCGCACCGTGTCCACAATGCCCTGGGCGAAATTTTTGGCCATGCTCAGGGGGGAGATGTCGATAAAGGTGAGGACCACCCCCTCGATGACATTTTGCCGGGTGCGGTAGGGCAGGATGCGGGCGGCGTAAACCTCTCCCGAGAGGGTCTGCATTTCCCTCTCCTTGACCTGAAGAGTTTGAAGCACTTCTTCGGCGTCCTTCCAAAAATCTTTGTATTCCGTCCGGGGCGCGATATCCTTGATGGAGCGGCCCACGTCGGGGGGGATGAGGTTGTACAGCCTGGTGGCGGCCGGGGTGTAACGCTTAATGTTCAGATCCCGGTCCAGAAAGATGGTGCCGATTTCGGTGCTGGCCAGCAGATTGTTGATGTCGTTGTTGACTTCGATGAGCTCGTCCACCTTGTTGTTGAGCTCGGAGTTGACCGTGATCAGCTCTTCATTGGTGGACTGGAGCTCCTCCTTGGCGGTCTCCAGCTCTTCGTTGGTGCTCTGCAATTCCTCGTTGGTGGACTGAAGTTCTTCGTTGGTGGATTTGAGCTCTTCGTTGCTGGCCTCCAGTTCCTCCACCGTGGTTTGCAGGTATTCCTTGGTGGCCTGAAGTTCATGTTCCAGGACTGTGACCCGGGAGTCTCCCCGGGCCTCGGCTTTGGCTTTGCCCTTTTTCTTCTCGCAGGGGAAAGGCGGTTGCCGCTCGTCAAAGACGACCAGGAAAAGGTTGACAGTTCCCGGCGCGGTCAAAGGACGCACCGTCAAATCCAGATACCCGATGCCGCCTTGGGGGTTCCGGAAGGGGACGGACTCGGCCGTAATTTTCTTTTTATTATTGACCGCCTGGTGGACCACGGTGAGGAGTTTGGGGCGCAGGTCTTCCTGGGCCAAATCAAAGAAATTGTAGCTGGGTTCCCCTTTGGGCACGCGCAAGAATTTTTCAATGTTGCCCTGAAGATAGAGCACCTCAAAGCGGCTATTGATGAGGATGCTGGCGGGCGCGAATTCTTCCAGAACCAGACGTTCCATGAAGCGACGGACGTTCACCTCCCGGGGGGCCTCCTCTTCGTGGTGGATCCGGAGCGCGGTGGCGGGCAGGCGGTCCAAGCCGGGATATTCGCCCAGGCGGTGATGACTGGTGTCTTTGCGCCGGTAAAGCTTCCATTTCCTGTCCACGGTGGCGAACAGGTCCTGGGAGGCCCCGATGCTCTCGGAAGAACCCAGAAAGAGATAGCCGCCGGACCCCAAAGTGAAGTGGAACATGGGCAGGAGCCTGCTTTGCAAATCAATGTTCAAATAGATGAGGAGATTGCGGCAGCTGATGAGATCGAGCCGGGTAAAGGGCGGATCGCTGATGACATTTTGCACGGCATAGATGACCATTTCCCGGATTCGATCCTTGATCCTATAAGAACTGTCTTTTTTGACGAAGTATTTTTGCAAGCGCTGGAGGCTGACGTCCGCGGCGATGCTTTCCGGATATTCCCCCTGGCGGGCCTTGTCGATGGCTTCGGCGTCGATGTCGGTGGCAAAGATTTGCACCAGAGAATGCTGGCCGGCCCGCTCCATGGCTTCATCGAAGAGGATGGCGATGGACAGGGCCTCCTCGCCGGTGCCGCAGCCGGGCACCCAGACCCGGATGGCGCTATCCTCGGGCTTCTGATGCAGAATTTCGGGAATCACCTTGGTTCCCAGGACCCGGAAGGCCTCCGGGTCCCGGAAGAAGCTGGTAACGCAGATAATCAGGTCCTTGAACAGGGCTTGAATTTCCACGGGGTTTTGTTGGAGATAGCGGAAATAGTCGGCAATATCCTCGATTTTGTGGACCGCCAGGCGGCGGCTGATGCGCCGGCGGACGGTGGTTTGCTTATAATGTTTGAAATCATGGTGGGTGGTGGAGCGCACCAGCATGAGGATCTTGTGCAGAAAATTCTGGTAGTGCTGGTCCCCGGGCAAGGCCTTTTTGCGCGTCTCGTCGAGATAGGGGTGCTGGACGTAGCGGATAAGTTCTTCAGGCATCTGTTCCACGGGCAGGATATAGTCCACCATGCCGGTGTCGATGGCGCTCCGGGGCATGAAAGGATACTTGGCCTGCTCCTCGGCCTGGGCCATGGTCATGCCGCCGGCGGCCTTGACGGCCCCCAGGCCGAGGGTGCCGTCGCTGCCGGTGCCGGAGAGCACGATGCAGACGGCCTTTTCCTCCAGGTCCTGGGCCAGGGAGCGGAAAAAGAAGTCGATGGGCATGCGGGCGTGGCGGGCCTCGGCGGGCTTTAGGAGATGAAAGACCCCCTGGTAGAGGCCCACTTCTTTGTCAGGCTGGTTGAAATAGATGGTGTTGGGCGCCACTTTCATGCCGTCCCGGATTTCCTGGATGGGCAGGTCGGTGTCTTTTTTGAGAATCTGGCCTACCATGCTCTTGTGCTGGGGGCTCAGGTGCTGGATGACCACGAAGGCCATGTTCTGGACGGGGGGCCTGCCGGTGGGCAGATTGGAGAAAAAGGCCTCCAGGGGTTCCAGGCCGCCGGCGGAGGCGCCGATGCCCACCACGGGGAAGGCTTGGTACTCCCGAATTTGGGGCTCCTCCTCGGCTGGGGCGGGCGGGGTCCGGCCTGGCGGGGTTTCTTCCTGACGGTCCCTGGCCCCGGCCGCGGCGGTGGGGTCCTCTTGGGGCTGGGCGGCCTGGGGGCCGGCTGTTGGTTCCGGAGACAGATTTTCCGGACCAGACATTTCCTGGAGAGTTTTTTTCTGTGATTCTTGCTTCTGAGGGGCCTTGGACCGGGTCTGATCTTTTTTCTTGGGCATGGGGGGCTCCAAATCCGCGGGGCGAAGCGAGAACAAGGCCTGGGGCAGGGCCTCTGGCAGCGGTTTTTTTAGGGTTAGTGCCAAACCTCGATTTGAGACCTCAGGTTCCCTCCCTTTTTAGAGGGGGATGGGGGAGGATTTGTTCTAAGCGCCTAATAACAAAATAAGAATTTACTTCACCTTATTGTAGTACGATATCACACTTATCACCCGGAATCTAACCTTTCCTCAGCAGCCAGCAGCCAGCAGTCAGCAGTAGTGTAGGGTGCGTTTTACGCACCCTGGGGTGGCGCGTGAGACGGGCCCTCCGTTCATGGCTCTCTCTCGTTTCCAGGCAGCGCTTGGGAAGGGCCGGGCAAGGGCTTGGCGGGCATCGGTTCCCAAGCAGGAGCTTGGGAAGGGACGCTACACTAGATTCTTCGGTCGTCTAGGGCTCCCTCAGAATGACGGTATTTACGAACCCAGAATTAGCTGACTCGGGCAGATTCTTCTCGTGACCGGTCCAGGCAGAAGTTAACCAGCTCCCCGGGTTGGCATAACCTGCCCGAGCGGCCTTTTGCAGGCCGACTTGTCCGGAAAATTTTAAGATATTATAGCCACCTGAGTCTGCACATAGTCAAAAGTGACCATTCTGAATTGGTCATCCCCGTGAATAGACCCGCCGTCAACTTTGGTTCAAAATAAAAAAAATCGCCGCTCAGTCGATCTTTGTCTGCCGGTGTTCGGAATAAACACTCTATTAACGCCAAAAAGATCGGCAAAGGAGGCCACCATGAAAACGGGACTGTTTTTTCTCATGCTGCTAATGGTGATAGGCATGTGTGGCCAGTCCTGGGGGCAGCCCGGCCAAGGCCAGGGCCGCGGTATGGGCCCCGGCATGCAGAGCCGCATCTACGACCCCCAAACCGAGGTCACGGTTAAAGGGGAGGTAACGGAACTGGGCACCAGCCCCAGTATGGGGCCGGGCGCCGTCCAGGGCCTGAGCTACCGGAGCGCCACCCTCAAGACCGACCAGGGGGACATGACGGTCCACCTGGGCCCGGCCTGGTATATGGATGAGCAGAAGCTGGCTTTAGAGAAGGGGGATACCCTGGAGGTCACCGGGGCCAAAACCACCCAGAACGGCACCACGGTCATTCTGGCCCGGGAATTCACCCGGGACGGCAAAAAGACGGTGCTGCGGAATAACCAGGGCATCCCGGTCTGGGCCGGCCAGGGTCGCGGTAGAGGCGGCCCGGGTCGCGGTATGGGCCCGGGCGGCGGCATGGGTCCCGGCGGCCAGGGACGCGGTATGGGCCCCGGCGGCCAGGGGGCCAAATAGGTCCTATTTCGGGAGTTTGTCCGCTAACTATAGAGTGTTATTTACAAATCCGCCCTGACCCCATTAGTGTCCGGTAGGTTTTTTGCAGTCGTTAGGCGATCAGGACCAATAAAAATGTAGCCGCGAGGCTAAGCCTGCGCCAGCACAGGTTGAAAACCTGTGCCACCAAGACTTTCCTTCATATTGAAAGTCTAGCGGAACATAAACAGACTTTGGTGTCCAAAGAATTTCGGTGGGCAGTGCCCACCCTACGCAACCATTTGATGTCTTTGGTAGATTACCTTTGACAAAGAACTTGGGTTAACCTTAGACAATTTTCATGCCGGACACTACTGCCCTAACCCCCCTTAGCAAAGGGGGGGAAATTAAAGGACTTTGGGGCCACTTAACGTTTCAGGAATAAGTCCCAGGAGGCCAAGGCGAGCTCTTATTGGCTGCGCAAGCTTAGTCTGCAATTTTGCCCAGCCTTTGTCCCCGAAAGGTTGGAGTGGGCCTTTAGAACTTAGGGCAAATGCCCCTGCTTCCCGGGCCACCTAAATCAGGGAATAAGGGGTATTTGAGCTCCTGTGATGGCGTCTAGGGGGAAGGGTCATTCTGAGCGAAGGGACGGCTTTGAACTGATGGCCAAGTCGAGGTTCTTCCCTTTCGCTCAGGGTGACAACTTTTTCAACAGGGGAAGGGTGTTGCCATGGTGCGAAAGGATTTTTGGGAAGGGTTTCCGGATCAGTCTGAGACCACTGCGGTTAATGTGGTCCTCTATTTCAGCCCCGAGGCGGAAGGTCCCGGCCGCGAGCTGCAGGAGGTGATAAGGAACGATCTGCCGGAAATTCAACCGGAGATTTTTACTGATTTTGAGGAAATGGTGACCGATCTCCAGCGTCCGGAAGCGCAGCCGGCCGTGGTGGTGCTGGTAATCGCGGCCCGGGCCGAGCTGGAGGAATTTCTGCCCCTGCGGCCGGTACTGGAAAATGCCCAAGTGATCCTGGTGCTGCCGGAAGAGAGCGCAGAAACCCGGTCCCTGGCCGAGCGGCTGCACCCCTACTTTGTCAAAGCGGCTGAGGACGATTTTGTCGAGGTGGCCACGGTCATTGATGAAATCCTCAAAGAACGACGTATTTCGACCCCAGAGGTTGAAAGCCTGCCTCCAGACCATAACTTATAAGCACCGTAGCAAATTACTCCTTTTCACTCTTTCTTTCAATACCTGGTCGTCAAAAAGGGGACGCACGGCACAGAACCGGGTGCCCGAAGGCCATCCCGGGGCCAGGCGCTTTGACGATCGAGGTGGACAAACCGGGAAAAAATTCTTACCTTTGTGCAAATGGTCCACCGGAGTTGTGGTGTGGAGGCTGAATTACCAAGATTTGCCCGAGATCGGGAAAATAAACCAAAGGAGGATGAATAAATGAGACGTGGTGGGATCTTGACGGTTGCCATTTTATTGGCCTTTTTGCTGGCCCTGGCCCTGGGTTGCGGCAGCCAGGAAGAAAAAAAGGCGGTGACATCCGAGGATGTCAAAAAAGAGGCTGGTGAAGCGGCCCAAACCACCCAGGAATACCTGGCCCAACAGCAGGAAAAATACCTGAAACAGGCCCAGGAAAAGTTGAACGATCTGGAGCAGAAAATCAGCGAGCTGCGGGATCAGGCCGCCCAGCAATCGGGCGAGATGAAGCAAAAGCTCAGCGAGCAGGCGGACAATCTGCAAAAGCAGACCGAGGGGGTCAAGCAAAAGCTGGCCCAGGCCAAGGAAGCCAGCGGCGATGCCTGGGAAAGTGTGAAAACCTCGGTCAACAACGCCATGAAAGATCTGGAGCAGGCCTACAAGCAAGCGGAGTCCGAAGTAAAGAAGTAAGCGCTTGACCCGGAACAGCCTGGCAATCACTTAATCCTGAAGGATTAAGACCGGATATTTTTGTCAATTTTACTCTGTTTAAGGAGGTAAATTATGGCGACCAAAGAGCAATATCGGAGCGATGTCGCGGCGCGGCTGAAGGACGTGGAAGCGGAAATGGAACAGCTCAAGGCCAGCGCCTCCGAGATGGAACAGTCGGCCCAGGACCGGTTCAATGAGCTGATGAAAAATCTCCACACCAGCAAGGCCGTGGTGGAAGAGGAGCTCATGGACCTGGTGGAGAGCGAGGCCTGGGACAAACTTCAGAAGAGGATGGACGAAGCCGTCAAAGACCTGCACGCGGCGGTGCAGGACGTGAAGGCTCAATGTAAGTAAGCTGCGGTCCAGGACGGGTGGGCGGGAGGCAGGACCATAAAAACTTCAACCAGGAGGTGGGGAAAAGATCCATGTTGCCGTTCAAGAAGATTCTGGTTCCGACTGATTTCAGCGATCCGGCTCTGGAAGCCCTGAAACGGGCGGTGGAGCTGGCGCAGCATTTTTCCGCCTCGCTTTTGCTGGTCAACGTGGTTCCGCCGATTCCGGTGCCCACCCGGCCCATTGCCGGGTCCATCCTGGCGGAACCGGGCCTGAGCCCGGCTTTTGATGTGACCTCCTACCTCATGGAGCTGACGGAGTCGGCCAAGGAGGGTTTGCAGGAGCTGGTGAAAAAGCACGTGCCCCGGGGGGTCGCGGCAAACTTTTCCGTGTCCTCCGGGCCTCCGGAACTGGAGATCACCAAGATCGCCAAACAGGAAAAAGCCGACCTGATCGTCATTGCCACCCACGGCCAGCGGGGGTGGCGGCGGTTTCTCTTCGGTTCGGTGGCGGAAAAGGTGGTGCGGCGGG
>CAZLRL010000046.1:0-796 GCA_964561645.1 uncultured Desulfobacterales bacterium | reverse complement strand
AAGGGGAGGAGGGAACTTAAATTTTGGCAAAACCAGGCTCGGCTGGGTGGGGGCCTTATTTCTCCGGGGAAGGCTGGGGACGTTTTTGACAGTCGAGCCCCGCACCGTTTTGGCTGCTCGGGAAAGGAGAAGTCCATGTCTGTCAATGCTCCTGCAGTTACCGATTTAGAGCAATTCTCCCGGAATTGGGGCTGGTTTTTGGCTCTGGGCATCATCATGATCGTGCTGGGCACCCTGGCTTTGGGGAGCGCTCTGGCCGTCACGCTGGTGTCCATGATTTTTTTCGGCTGGCTGCTGATTTTTGCCGGGGTTTTCGAAGTGGTGCAGTCCTTCTGGCAAAAGAGGTGGGGTGGATTTTTTCTCCATGTGGCCGTGGGCATCCTCTACGCTATCGTGGGTCTCATGCTGATAGCCAACCCTGAGGCCAGCGCGGTGGCCCTGACCCTGTTGATGGCCATATTTTTTATCGTGGCCGGCATTTTCCGGATCGTGGCCGCTCTGACCATGCGCTTTCCGCACTGGGGCTGGATGCTGCTCAGCGGTATTGCGGCCCTGATCCTGGGGCTGTTGATCTGGCAGCAGTGGCCCGCGTCGGGGTTCTGGATCATCGGGCTGTTCATCGGCATCGAGCTGATTTTTGCGGGCTGGACCTGGGTGATGCTGTCCCTGGCGGCCCGCCGCGGCGGGGGCCGGTAGCGCAGGATTTTTGGCGACAAGGGAAGGCAGTCATGGATTTGGATTTTATAAAAAAATTGGCCAAACCGGCGGACACCAAGATCGTGCTCCTGGTGCTGGA
>CAZLRL010000045.1:10443-10778 GCA_964561645.1 uncultured Desulfobacterales bacterium | reverse complement strand
GCTATATTAATATTTTCCTCCGGTTTTATTTGGAAAATATTTATGTATGAGATAGTAAGAAATAGAATCACTAAAAAATTAAAAAAGGAAAACTTTGAAATTCTTAATAAGTGTCCCAATTGTTCTGGAGAAGCTAAATTAATTAGGAATATATTAGAATGGAATAAGGGTATTAAAAAAATTATTGTAATAAATGTAATTTTAAAGAAGAGAAAATAGTACAAATAAATATTGGATAAACTAAATAGTAATTGAAATATTTAGCGGAGCCGCTTCACGTTAAAATTTGCTTTAAAAAGGAGAGACCCATGAAAGGGTACAAAGGCATGGGGTGG
>CAZLRL010000045.1:0-10433 GCA_964561645.1 uncultured Desulfobacterales bacterium | reverse complement strand
TCGCTCCCTCAGAATGACAGGAATCTGGAGGCATTTGCAAGAGGCTCCAAGGTTAATCCATTTTGCGCTCTGAGTAATAACTGCTGGGGAATAATCTGCTAAGCAAGCAAAAATTATCCTGGAAAGGAGAGACCCATGAAAGGGTACAAAGGCATGGGGTGGATGAGGGATCTGCCGGATTATCGGGACTTTGTGGTGGAATCGGAGCCGATTGAGGAAATTCGCCAAAAATCCATGAAAATCAAGACAAAGGCTATCCCGGCCGCGGTCGATCTGCGGCCCTGGTGTTCGCCCATCGAGGACCAGGAGGACCTGGGCTCCTGCACGGCCAACGCCGGGGTGGGGCTGCTGGAATATTTTCAGCGCCGGGCTTTTAGTAAGCACCTGGACGCGTCCCGCCTCTTTCTCTATAAGGTGACCAGGAACCTCCTCAACTGGACCGGCGACCAGGGGGCCTATCTGCGCACCACCATGAAGGCCATGGTGCTCTTCGGCATCCCGCCCGAGAGCTACTGGCCTTATAACGTCGAGGACTTTGAAAACGAGCCGCCGGCCTTCTGTTACGCGTTTGCCCAGAGCTATCAGACCACCAAGTATTACCGGCTCGATCCGCCGGGGCAGAGCACGGACCAGACCCTGGCCGCGGTGAAAAAGAATCTGGCCGGGGCGCTGCCTGCCATGTTCGGTTTTTCGGTGTACAGTTCCATGCCCCCGGTGGGCGACGGCAAGGGGGAAATTCCTTTTCCCGGTCCGGGAGATTCCTTTGAGGGCGGCCATGCCGTGGTCGCAGTGGGGTATGACGATAAGAAGAAAATCGGGCCGGACACCGGGGCGCTCTTGATCCGCAACTCCTGGGGCACGGAATGGGGTGCGGCAGGATACGGCTGGCTACCCTATTCTTATGTGGAAGCCGGACTGGCCGTGGACTTCTGGTCTCTGGTGGATTCGGAATTTATCGATACGGAGTTGTTTGATTAGACCCAGTGTGGGTTTAGCAGAAGGGCGGACACTCGGGTCCGCCCCTGGGCAAGATGCCAATTATTTTAGTAATTCTGGTGGGCAACGCCCACCCTCATGACTTATCCCGCAGTTCCCCGCTGGATGGCCTCAGAGGTGAGGCGGCAGAGGGTGTTCAGTTCGTCCGTGGTGATGCTCAGCGGCGGCATGAGGATGAGGACGTCGCCCAGGGGGCGGATGATGGCCCCGAGTTTCCGGGCCTCCAGGATCACCCGGTGGGCTGTGCGGCGGGCCACGGGAAAGGGTTCTTTGGTTTCTTTATCGGCCACCAATTCAATGCCCACCATAAAGCCCCGCTGACGCACATCTCCCACGTGGGGATGAGCCGCGATTTCGCAAAGTCGTTCCCCCAGTAGCTCGATTTTCGGGGCCAGATTTTCCAGGACCCGGTCCTGGTCAAAAACCTCCAGGCTGGCGAGGGCGACCGCCGCGGCCAGGGGGTTGCCGGTGTAGGTGTGGCCGTGAAAGAAGGTCTTGAACTCGTGATATTCCCCTAAAAAAGCCCGGTAAATCTCGTCGGTGGCCAGGGTGGCGGCCAGGGGCAGGTAGCCCCCGGTGATGCCCTTGGACAGGCACAACAAATCCGGGCTGACCTGTTCCTGGTCGCAGGCGAACATGGTACCGGTGCGGCCGAATCCGGTGGCCACTTCATCGGCGATGAGGAGCACATCATGCTGCCGGGTGACTTCCCGGACCCGGGCCAAAAATCCCGGCGGCTGGGGGATCATGCCCGCGGCGCCCTGCATCAGGGGTTCCATGATCACTGCGGCCAACTCCTGATGATGCTCTTCCACCAGGCGGTCCAGTTCGCCCAGGCACTGCTCGCCGCAGTCCTCCCGATCCGGGCAGCGGTAGCAATAGGGCGCGGGCGCGGTGAGGGTGTCGAACAGGAGGGGGCGGTAGGTGTCGTGGAAGAGCTCGATGCCGCCCACGGACACCGCGCCCAGGGTGTCGCCGTGGTAGCCCTCCTTGAGCTTGAGGAAGCGCCGCTTGTCCCGGCGCGCCTTGAGCTGCCAGTACTGGTAGGCCATTTTGAGGGCCGCTTCCACCGCGGTGGAGCCGTCGTCGGAATAGAAGACCTTGTTGAGGCCAGAAGGGGTGATTTCCGCCAACCGCCGGGCCAGGACGATGGCCGGGGGGTGGGCCAGGCCCAGGAGGGTGCTGTGGGCGATATTTTGGAGCTGGGCCACCAGGGCGCGGTCCAATTCCTCCCGCCGGTGGCCGTGGACATTGCACCACAGGGAGGAGACGCCGTCCAGGTAGCCGCGGCCGTGCTGGTCGAAGAGGTAGGACCCTTCGCCCCGGGTAATGATGAGCAATTCTTCGGCCACAAAGGCCTGCATCTGGGTGAAGGGATGCCAGAGGTGGTCCCGGTCCCAGCGGGCCAGGGTGTCGTTGTCATAGGGCATGGCAGTCTCCTGGGGGGCAGGGGGTCAGTGAAGAGATGAAAAGCTCCACCCCCCTCACCCCGGCCCTCTCCCCCGAAAGCGGATTAGAGGGCGGGGGGACCCCGCGCCTACAGGAAATAATACCGTTCTCGGTTTTCGGTTTTCTGTAAAAAGAAACAAGAATATCCATTAGTTACATTGCAAGTTTGTTTCATTTGAAAGCGAAATTGATATAACCTCTCGCCGCAATACGGGGGAGAGGGGGTTTCGGGGCAGTCTATCATGAGTCTGGGGCGCTTTCCAAATCATGAAAAGGGGTGGGGGGAAGGTGTTAATCGCGACCGGGTGATCAGGGACAGGCGGTTTAGTGGGCCGTGAATTTGGAGGAAGGCAGCTTGGCAGAATTTTTTCGCACCGAGGATTGGCGGCGATTTTCGAAGAGGTTAAAACGCCGCATTTTGTTGAACAGGGTGGTGCGGCTGATGCCCAGGGCCTGGGCGGACATTTTGCGGTTCCATTTGAAGCGTTCCAGGGTTTCGGTGAGGATCTGTTTTTCCGACAGGGCCAGGGCTTCGTCCAGGGTCAGGTCTTTGGCCGCAACGCCGGCCAGGGAGCCGACCTCGCGCAGGAAGCTTGGCAGGCCTTCGGGCACCACGTATTCGCCGGGGGCCAGGATCACGGCCTGCTCGATGACATTTTCCAGCTCCCGGACATTTCCCGGCCAGGCATAGCGCAGGCAGATCTGCAAAGCGGTTTTGGAAATGCCCCGGACCTTGCGTTTGTGTACCTGGTTGAATTGTTTGATGAAAAGCTCCGCCAGGGGCGCGATGTCGGAGAGGCGCTCCCTAAGGGGCGGAATGTTCAGGGAGACCACGTTGATGCGGTAGTAGAGGTCCTCCCGGAAAGTATGCTTGTCCACCTCCTCTTTCAAAGAAGTGTTGGTGGCGGTAATGATGCGCACGTCGGTGCGGATGGGGCTGTTGCCGCCCACCCGCTCGATGACCTTTTCCTGGAGGACCCGCAGCAGCTTCACCTGGAGATTGGGGGAAGCGGAATTGATGTCATCGAGGAAGATGGTGCCGCCGTGGGCGTATTCGAATTTGCCTTTTTTGTCCCGGATGGCCCCGGTGAAGGCACCCCGCACGTGCCCGAAGAGTTCGCTTTCCAGCAGGGTTTCGGACAGGGAGCCGCAGCTGATTTTGATAAAAGGTTTCTGGCGGCGGGTGGATTGCTTGTGAATGTAATGGGCCAAAAGGCTTTTGCCGGTGCCGGATTCGCCGGTGATGAGCACGGTGGCCTGGGTGTCGGCAATGGTATGGACCAACTCCATGAGCTGTTCCATCTTGCGGTCGCGAAAGAGCATGGTTTCCTGGAGGTCCCAGGGCTTGAGGCGTTTTTTCAGGGATTCATAGGAGGCCAGGAGTTTGGACTGCTCGAGGGCGCGCTGGATGGTGACCTTGAGGCGCAGGTCGTCAATGGGTTTGGTGATGTAATCATAAGCGCCCAGCTTGATGGCTTCCACCGCGCCGTCGATGTGACCGTGACCGGTGATAAGGACCACCAAAGCTTCGGAGTCAAGGCCCTTGATTTCTTTCAACAAATCGATGCCGTTCATGCCCGGCATCTGGATGTCGGAGAGGACGAGGGGAAAGGTGTCCTCTTTCATTTTGGCCAAGGCGGCGGTGGCGCTCAAGGCGGTATCTACCTTATACCCCTCCATGGTCAGCATTTCCTTCAAGGAATCACAGACCAGGGTATCGTCGTCCACGACGAGAATGTCTTTAACCGACAAGATGTTCCCCCAGGCCCGACTTAGGCAACAGGATGGTTACTTTGGTCCCCTTTCCGGGTTGGCTCTCCACAATAAGCTGTCCGGTATATCTTTCCAAAATTTTGCGGCAGATGGGCAATCCCAGACCCAGCCCCTGGGTGCCTTCCTTGGTGGAATAGAAGGGCTGGAAGATCTGGCCCAATTCCTGGTGGGTCAGACCGGCGCCGCTATCCTGGAAGTGAAGGGTGATATCCTCGGAGCCCACAATCCCGTCCACCCTCAATTTCCCTCCCTGGGGCATGGCCTGCAAGGCGTTTTTGATGATATTGACGAAGACGTGGTAGATATCCCCCTCCACCGGCACCTGCTGGAGGCCCTTGGGCGCGTGCAGGCTCACCTGGACCCTCTGGTCGCTGGCCTGAAACATCATGATCTTGACGGCCTCTTGCAGGAGGTTCAGCAAGTTATCGGTTTTGGGCGGGGCCTTCAAGGGATTGGCGGAGGATAACAGGGAGCGGATGGTCATGGACATTTTATGGAGGCCCTTCTGGGCTTCGTTCAGATACCGTTCCACTTCCTCGGGGTTATCCTTTTTCCTTTGAGCCAGGGTCAGGAAGCGGTGGACCCCGTCCAGGGGGTTGTTGAGTTCGTGGGCCACACACAGGCTCAGCTTTCCCATAATGGCCAGATGTTCATAAAGGTGAAGCCTTTGTTTGAGCTTCTCCAGTTCGCTCAGATCCTCCACGACCACAATGCCGTAAGTGGAATCCTGGGGATGGAGGGAAGGAATGAGGTTAACTCCCAGGAAATGGGTTCTGCCCTCTTCCAGAAAACATTTCAAGGTGGGCAGCTCCCGGGATTCCTGGTGCTCCAGCACCCAAGCCATAACGTTTTTCAAATTCTCCCGTTCCTCGGGGGCGAGTCCCAACAGGGCGGCTAAATCCTGGCCGAGGGGCTTGCCCTTGGACCGCAGAAGCTTGACCAGGGCGCTGTTGGCCTGAATGATATGCAGGTCCCGATCCACCAGGGCCACTCCCTGGGGGAAATGCTCCTCGAGCAGAGCGGTGACCGGCGGGGCAGGTTTTTCCGCTTCTCTGGGAACTCCCCTGGCTTCCAGAGCTTCCACCAGAAGGTGTCCGAAGAGCCAGGCCAAAAACAGATCTCTGGGAGTGAAGGGGAGGCTGTCTTTGTGATCCGTGAGGTTGAGGACCCCCCAAAATTTGGAGCCCACCAGGGGGACGATGATAAAACTCTTGGTCTGGTAATCAAACCGCCGGGTCCAGAGGGCCACCCGCTGGTCCAGGTCCAGGTCCATGACCAAAAGGGGCCGCCTCCGGTTGGCGACGTGGCCCATGAGGCTGTTGTCGGCCGGGACGGTGGCAGCCAGGCGGGCTTCGGCTTCGGGACCCTTGGTCACCAGGGCGGAAAAATTATTCCGCTCCCCATCGTAGAGAAAAATAGAGGTGCGGGTGGCTCCCAGGAGGGTTTCCAGGCCGTCCAGGAAACGCTGACCCACTTCGTTCAGGGTAGCCACATCATCCCAGGATTCCCGCAAGGAGGTGAGCAGGGCCGATTCCTGGGTGCCGGAGATCAGATCGAGGGCCTGCCAGCCCAGGGTCTCGGCCCCGCGGAAGACAGCTTCCAGGTCCTTCTGCTGGCTCTGCAGCCGACGGAATTCCAGGGCCCGGGCTATAGCGTGCTGGAGAATTTCAATCTGGATGGGCTTGGTGAGGTAGTCGAAGGCTCCCAACTTGACGGCGTTGACCGCGTCCTGAAAGTTGGCGTAACCTGTGAAGACGATGACCGGGATATCGGTGTGGTGGAGGCTCAGGTACTTGAGCAGTTCCAGGCCCCCTTCTTCGGGCATGACCATGTCGGTGAGGACCAGGTCACAACTCTGGTCGCGGAGATATTCCTGGGCCCCCTTGACGCTGTTGGCTGTAACTAGTTGGTAAGAGGACGATAAAATATCCCGGACCAATTCCAGAATTCCAGGATCGTCGTCCACCACCAGGATGAGTGGAGTCTCTCTCATGGTACCCGTTGACCAAAGACGATCTGTGCCGGTCCCTTGTTCAATGTCCCTCCTAGCTTTTATTTTCGGCAAGGGGCAATGATTACTTTACCTCTAATTGAGAGACCCATCCCTCCACGGTTTTATCCAGTATTTTCGGAGATCGAAGATTTTCCCCCTGGTCCGGCCAGCCAGACCACGTTTCTGGTCGTGATCATCTGGTCCAAATTTCGTTTACAATTATAAACCTTTTTTTCCCCCGGAGTCCACGATTTTCCAAAAAATTTGACAAAAGTAAAAAATTTTTTACTGTGAGTCCAGAATTCTGCAAATCATTTCCCATAGATTTTTGAGCGGCAAGCTTCTCAGAAATGACGAGGTCCAAAGGTTCTCTTCGCTATAAATAGGTTGTCGAAAGCGAAAAGGCGAGAGGGGCTTCGCTTTCCCGCCCCAGGTTGACTCGCACAAGCGGGAGGCCCGGGGCCACTGGGGGCGATTTTCATGTTTTTGATAGAGCCGCAGGCTCAAGCACGACTGTTATAAAAGGAACTCCTGGATGATGAAAGGATTCCCGCCGGGGGCCTCCGCAGGCGAGCCGAGTCAAGACCACCCTCCCGCGCTTTCTTCAGACAAAGTAACCTAATATCTGTCGAACGAGAGGATTGAGGTGGGGACTGAGGAGACCCACGCCGGTGATCCGTTCGTAGAGAAAAATGCCCACGATGACAAAGGGACCGGCGAAAAAGAGGACCTTTCTGAGGGGGGATTCTTCCGGAATCCAGACGGTGATCAAGGTGCTGGCGGCCAGCGGGGGTATGAGAATGAGATGGTAAACCGCGGTGGTGACGTTGACGCTCGCGACCATGAGAAAGACCAGAGGCTCCATGTCCAGAAATTCTATGAAAAACACAAAGCTTGCTGCCACCCCGGCCATCATGAGATTGGCCACGGGGCCGGCCAGACGGGAGATGATCAGAAAAAGCCTGGGATATTTGAATTTGCCGGGATCAATGTCCAGATGCTTGGGCCAGCCAAAGCCGGCCACCAGATAACAGATGCTGCCGGCAATGTCCAGGTGGAAAAAGGCGTTGAAATGAAAGCGGTCTTTGGCTTCTATGCGGACATCGCCGAGCATAGTGGACACCCAGGCCTGCCCCTCGGCGTGGATCATAATCGCCAACAACGCCGAGACAATGAAAGCGATGGTGGAATCCATCGCTAAATTATAGGGATCCAGAAGGAAAGGAATCGGCCAGGGAGTTTTAAAGGTCATGAACCTATCCTTGGGTAACCCTTAACAAGAGAGAAGGCAGGGGCTCTCCCTGCCTTCTCAGGTGAGCTGCCCGGGCTGTCGCAGCGTTCTCCGAAAAATTTCGACAGCCGGGCACGGGTCAAACGGTTACTCGGTGACGTGCATGGGCCGCCTGGTAAAGCGGGCCAGAACTACGGCAACGATCAAGATAATTGCCGAAACGTAAAAGGCCGCGGTGAGGGTGCCGGTAGCATCCTCAATCCAGCCGCCCAGCTTGGAGCCGAAGAAACCCAGACCCCACCCGAGGAACACGATGCCATAATTCATCCCCAGGTTCTTGGGGCCGAAGAAGTCGGCGGTGTAAGAGGGCAACAGGGCCAGACCGCCGCCGTACTGCCAGTAAGCAATACCGATGGCCACAAAGAGGATGAACAGGTTCCCGGAAGCGATGATCCAGGGCAGCAGGAACAAGCAGCCGGCCGACACCAGGCAGTTGATGGTATAAGCGTTGTCCCGCCCGATGATGTCAGAGTACTTGCCGGTGCCGATCCGCCCCACCGCGTTGATCAGACCGCCGAAGGAGGGCAGCAGCCAGGCGTTGCGAGTGAAGAAATCAAACCCTGCTGCAGCCTTCTTTAAAATGGGAAACGCGAAGGTGATGATCAGCAAACCGGACTGGGTGGTGCCCATGAACAGTAGGATCAGGGCATAGATCTGCCAGGTCCGGAGGGCTTCCGATGGAGCCCAGTCAATGGCAGTGGCGGCTTTGGCCGCACCAGTGGCGACCCCCGGAGGCGCTGGGGGCACATAGCCCGGCTCGGGCCAGGCCAGCATGGAACCGGCGATGACCACCACCACGGCGAAGAAAATACCTAAGATGACGAAACTGCCGGTAATGCTGGTAGTGCGGATCAGATAGTCCGCCAGCGGCGAAATGTACAAGGCGGCGCCGCCGTACCCGGAAACCACCAGACCGGCCACCAGACCCCGCTGATGCGGGCCGAACCATTTCAAGGCCGCGGGAGTAGGCGCGGCATAACCGATGCCCATGCCGATGCCGCCTAAAATACCGAAGCCAAAGATTAAACCGCCATAGCTCTTGCTCAACCCGGCGATGATACAACCAACGGCCAAAAAGAGACCGCCGGTGATGGCCCCGACCTTAGGTCCCAGTTTATCCTGAATGCGACCGCCGGGAATCAAAAATAAGGCGAAAATAATGACGCACAAAGAAAAAGGGTTGGATGCCTGGGAGGCGGAGAGATATTCCCATCCCGGAAAATCAGGAATGGGCTGTCCCACCATCTCCAGTTGACCTGCCGGAACTTTTAAACGAGCTACCCAAATGCTCCAGGCATAAAGAATGCCCAAGCAGAGGTTAATGGCGGTACCGGAAAATACTACCCGCCATGCTTTTGCCGGAACACCAGAAGATGCCATACAGTCCCTCCTTATGTTGGTTACCAGTTTACCAAAAGCCCGTGTTTCAGATTAAAGGTTGATGAAAGATAATTTTCACCCCTGCCGGCAGCCGGCTTCTCCACCTCCTTTCCGGGGCTGGGCTGTTCGAGGGAAGGGTAGATTAACAGTGGGTCCATGATATAGCGGTTTGTTCGGGCTTGGCAAGGGAAAATTTAGCCTGGGGCCATGTTTATTTGTTCAAAATGCGACCCCTTTGTGCAAAATATGACTTAGATAAATCTGGAATAATTAAAGTAACTTATTGTAATCACATGATTCTTTTGAATATCAGTAAAGCCCTGAAATTCCCTCAGAAAAACCCTTACCTGGTGCTTAACTTATTGATATTACAGCACTTATCTCCAGGCACCTCCTTTCTTCCCCAGATGACCAGAAGCTGGGGTAAAACTATTTTTTTGTCGTCCTGAACCACGGGAAAGCTCTCAAGCTATTGAAAAGGCAAGGTTCTTCGCGAGGCTCAACCCGACCAGGGAGCGACTCCTCTAAACGGCAGGGGCAATTTTTCGCCGCCCCTGGGGGTGGGAAACGTGCCCGCCAGGAACTTTTTTTCTGGCCAGGGCTCACGAACCGGTGGCTCTCAACTGTCCCAAAACCTGGCGGGCCGCGGCCACTGTTTTTTCTAAATCCGTGTCGTCGTGGGCCCGGGACACGAACCAGGCCTCGAATTGGGAGGGGGGCAGATAAACCCCCTGTTGGAGCAGGCCCTGGAAGAAGCGGGCAAAGGTCTGGATCTCGGCTTGCTTGGCTGCGGCCAGCCCGGTTACCGGACCGGCAGTGAAAAACACCGTCAGCATGGAACCCACCCGGTTGATGGTCAGGGGGACATCCGCGGCAGCCGCGGCTGTCTCGAGTTCCCGGGCCAGCCAGGCGCCCTTTTTGTCCAGGGCCTCGTAAACATGGCCGCCCTGCAGCTCCCGCAGGGTGGCCAGGCCCGCGGCCACGGCCACGGGATTGCCGGACAGGGTCCCGGCCTGGTACACCGGACCCTCGGGGGCCATCTGGGCCATAAGGTCCCGGCGGCCGCCGTAAGCCCCGATGGGCAGCCCGCCGCCGATGATTTTCCCCAGGCAGGAAAGGTCGGGAAGCACGTCGTAGAGCACCTGGGCGCCGCCCCAGGCTACCCGGAAGCCGGTAATCACTTCGTCGAAGATGAGCAGGCTGCCATGCTCATCGCAGAGGCGGCGCAAGCCCGGGAGAAAATCGGGCCCGGGCTCCACCACCCCCATGTTGCCCGCTACCGGTTCCACGATGACCGCGGCGATCTGAGCGCCCTGGTTCTGAAAAGCCTGGCCCGCGGCTTCCAGGTCGTTGTAGGGCAGGGACAGGGTGAGGTCGGCGATCTGTTGGGGGACGCCGGGGCTGCCCGGGATGGCCTGGGTCAGGACGCCGCTGCCGGCCGCCACCAGAAAAGAGTCGGCGTGGCCGTGATAGCAGCCGTCGAATTTCAGGACCAGGGGACGGCCGGTGGCGGCCCGGGCCAGGCGCAGAGCACTCATGCAGGCCTCGGTG
>CAZLRL010000044.1:0-10805 GCA_964561645.1 uncultured Desulfobacterales bacterium | reverse complement strand
TGGGAAGCTTCCTCACCGTGGCCGCCAACCTGCTCATCATCAACCTGACCATCGGGTCTTTGACCTTTCGGGCCATTGCTTTATCCACCTCTTTGAGTATGCTGTTCAACCTGACCTTTCTGGGGGCGGCGCTCTACCGCAAGGTGGGGAACTATCACGTCCGGGAGCTTTTGGTAACCCTGGTAAAAGTCACCGGGGCCTCTCTGGTCATGGGGGTGTCGGCGTGGGGGATCCACTCCCTGGCCATCGGCTGGCTGGGCGGGACTCTGGTGGGAGAAATCACGGCCCTGGGCGGGGCTATCCTGGCGGGAGTGGCCCTGTATGTGGGGCTGATTTTCTTCCTGAACATCGCTGAATTTCAGAATCTGTTAAGTGACTTCAGATCCCGTTGGGGGAGGAGCAAAGCTGGCTGATACCGTTTTCGGTTTTTCGGTTAAAAGATTTTCGAGTTGTCAGCAAGAAATCACAACTTTTCCCAAGGTGCGGATATTGGCAAGCTAAACAAAGATTGAGGTTGGGCTTCACGTATTTATTCTATGAGAAATTACCGGTGAGACCTCCATGCCACTAACGTCTTCCATCCATGCATCCAGCCGCATCTCTCGATTTGCCTAATCAGTTCTGAAGGCCGGCTTGGCGCAAGCCGTCCAGGAGTTCGTCGATCAGATAGGGAAATTTGGCGTAGCAGCTGATAAGAAAGCGACCGTCGGTGGGGAAATCCGGCTTGAGGTGGAGCAACTCCGACAAGGCCTGGGCTCCCTCCTGTTCTCTTCCCATTCGGCCCAAGACTGCGGCCCGCAACAGCGGGTCCCAGAAGAATTGCGGCATCTGGAAAGCCAGGGCCTCCTGGTAGGCTTTTTCGCAATCCCCTTGCAAATAGTGATAGAAAAATGGAGCCATGTGGGACCACCCCGGGAAATAGGGATTCAACTTCAGGCCTTTTGCCAGGATGGCCAGTCCCTCCTCCCATTCCCCATACAGAGCCAGTTGCCAGCCGAGAAACCCGATAATAGCCGGAGCATTGGGGTTAAGGGCCAGGGCAGTTTCAGCTTCCGTTAGGAATAACTCCCGCTCATGGCGGAAGAAATGGGCATGAGCCAGAGCAGCTCGAGCAAGCTGATTCTGCGGTTCCAGGGATGCTCCTTTTTGGGCCGCAGCCAGGATCTGTTGGAGGGGTGACTCCATTGAGGAGAATTGTAAAGAGTAGATCTGGCCATAAAGAAAGGCCAAAAGGCTCCAGGCGAGTCCGGACTCCGGTTCCCGCCTCACCGTTTGCTCCATGACACTCAGAGTCTCGGAAAAAGTCTGAGGGGTCATGATCATGACATGGTAGTAGAACCGCAGGAAGGCCTCATAGGTCTCGAGAGATTCAGGGGATTTCTTGCGGGACTCCCGGGATAGGGTCCTGGGGATAATGCCATACACACTGCCAATCCTAGCCGCCACTTGCCGGGCGATCTCCTCTTGTAAAGCGATGAGACTGTCAGCCCGGAGTTCCCGGCAATATTGTTCCCCCCAGACCCGCAGCGCGTTTTGGGTATCCACTAAATGGAGGTCAATCTTCAGGGTTTTGGCATCCTTCCGGATACTCCCCTCCACCAGAAAGCGCACCCCCAGGTCCAGGCCCACGGACCGGGCGTCAATTTCCTGGTCTTTCCACTGGCGAGTGGATTGATAAGCTATGACCCGCAAGTCCTGATAACGGGCCAGTTCACTGGTCAATTCTTCAGCCAGCCCTTCGATAAAATACTCCTCCTTAGGGTCGCCCGTCAGGTTGAGCGGGGGCATAACGGCTACCGATGGGCCTGAGGGGAGGGCCAAAATTGATTCTGGAGGAGTTCCAGAAGTTATTTTACCTTTGCCCTCCTGTCGGGCTGAGGGGCGAAACCCTGGCACATAGGCGCCCCGGGGCACCTCGATGATCACCGGGTCATTTTCCCCATGCTCCTGGTAATACTTCTCCAGGGCTCGGCGCAGCCTGCCGGCCATAATCCGGACGATGGGGTCCAGATTCGGGTCGAAGTCCGCCTTCCTCCCCAGCACCTGCGTGGCCACGGTGTAACCCTTTATTTCGTCAGCCTCGCCGGCCAGGGTTTTTTCCACGATGAAGCGGAGAAAGTTTCGCAGGTTGGGGGAATTTATAAACTGGGGACTGGTGAGAATTTTTCCCAGTTGCTGCCTGATGGCTTCTGTCGAGGGGCTGAGAATGATGTCGGAGCCCGAAGGGGGTTGACTATGTTCCCCAGCAGCCATGGGGCGACTCCTGAACAAAAAATTCGGCAGTTTATTCCTGTCCCAGAATACCAAAAACGACCCCGGGAGTAAAGAACCGTAATGTTACCGTAATATTACTTTTGCACGTCCAGGAAATGAGCTAAGTAAAGCTACTAAAACTTGCTGCCCCAGAGAACATTATGCCCCCGGATCACAGGAAAAAGGCCGCCCCGGAGATGGCACTGGCAGGGGTTCTGGAAAAGTTTCCGAAATCTAAGGCAAAAATCCGGCATCTCTTTCAGGAAAATTCTTCATTTCAGTCCCTGTGCGAAGATTACCGGGACTGCCTGGCCGCGTGGCAGCATTGGCGGCAGGCGACCTCAGAAGAAGCTCCGGCCTTGTGCCAATCCTACGCCGAACTCCTTCAGGAACTGGACCAGGAAGTCCGGGAATTTCTGGAGCAGGAATCAGCTCCAGGTTCGAGCCCGGAAACAGGGCAGGAGACAAAATATTCCTAAGGTCGGCAAGCGTTAAAGGTTAAGGTGAGAAAGTGCTTAAACTCCACTCGGAGGGTGGAGAAGCGACATAAAACTATGGAGGAAAAATGAAAAATCAGCAAGGTAGATTGGCAAAGGTTTTGACTATGTTGGTCATCGTGACCCTGACGATGTTGGCGTTCTCCTCTCTGGCCCTGGCCCAAAAGGCCAAGGAGATGCAGGACGCGCATAAGATGATGTCCGACGGCTGGAAACAGTTCAACGACGGCCAGCGCATGGTCATCAAGGGCGTGGAGATGAACAATATGGTGGCCGCGCAGGCGGGCATCGAGGACAAGATGACTCCAGGCAACAAGGTCATCGAGGATGGCCGGAACACCGCCACCCAGGGTGCCACCTTAATCGCCCAAGGGGAAAAAACCTACCTGGACAACATAGGCACCCCCAGTGTGGCTGCCCAAGGCCTCAAGATGATGGTGGACGGGTTCAAGATCGCCCAGAACGGCAAGGAGATGATGAAGAAGGGCATCGCCATGAATGACCAGGTGGCCCAAGCCGCCGGCGCCAAAGACAAGTTCGCCGAGGGGAACCAGGTCATTCAGACCGGCATGCAGACCATAGAGGGCGGCGCCAAGCTGTTCCTGCAAGGTGAAGCCATAGTTTTAAAGAAATAACCAACATCGGCATCGGTCTGGTCGTGCTCGATTCCCTGAGCGCGGCCGGGCCGAGCCGTGAAGAAAATATGTCCAACCGCTATGGTTATTGGAGGAGCCCATGAGGAAAGTGCAGGCTTTTTTGGTCATCATCCTGATACTGGGGATGTGTGCTCTCGGATACGCCGGAGAGCCGCCGGGAACCATGTCCGAGGCAATCTCCAAGACCACCGAGGATGACCGCCTCCCCATCCACCAGCAGGAAAAATGGCAGATCTTTGTGTCTCCCTATATTTGGCTATTTGGCGTAAATCTCACCACCACTTCTTTAAAGGGTTCTGATGGCACTAACGTGGCCTGGTGGGACGTGGCCAGCACCTTGTTTTCCGACAGCATCGGGGGCATGGCCCGGGTGGAGGCCTGGAAAGGCAGGTGGGGGTTATACCTGGATGGATATTACACCTATTTCGGCACCTCGGGCAGTGAGGTGGGCGCCACCAGGGAAAAAACCTTTGGTCCGGTGGACTTCACCCTAAACAAGCAGATTTATCTCGATGGAGTCAGCGTTAACGTCGGCATACCGGGCCAACTAAAGGGAAACATTACCCTGACTCCCTCCGGTGACGCTAAGTACATCAGCCGGATCGGCAGCCTGGATATGGGCGGCCGCTTTTTGGTGGGAACCTGGCCCATCAAAGCCGAGAAGCCTCTGCCGGTGTTATCTCTGGAACTCTTGGGCGGCCTCAGGTTCAACTCCATTAACCAGTACTTGAGAATCAACCTCAGCAATATCAGGGTCGGCAATGTCGATGTGGACCTCCGCCGATTTTCTTTGTCGAGTGATCATCAGTCGATAAAAAATGGTTCCTATGTTGTTGATTATACTATTCAATTTTTTGAACCGTTTCTGGGGGCCCGCGTAGGCTTGTGGCTTAACAAGAAATTTCTGATCTCTCTCAAAGGGGACGTCGGCGGCTTTGGCTTTGTAGCTTACAACAATGTGACTTGTAACTTGGAGGCCCTGTTAGGCTATCGGTTCCATAAAAATATTTATGCCTATGGAGGTTATAAGGCCCGGGGTACCTGGTTGGACCTGGGAGAAGGACTGACCCAGATTAGTTTGAACGGATGGGTTCATGGCCCTGTGTTTGGAACCACATTCATGTTTTAGGATTCCTGAAAAAATCTTAGCCTGGGAGCGCAGGACCTATTCAAGAAGGAAAAATACCGAAAGTCTCCTAGCAAAACAGGGAAGGAGGAAAGGATGGACCACTGTTTGAGGACTTTAGGCTGGATACTTCTCCCCATGGTGCTGGCCTTTGCTCTGGGTTGCGCCCAGACCCAAAATTTTATGAAGGCTGATAGCGCTCGGGTCTCCCAGGAAGAAAAGAGTGATTTTGCGATTACTCCCAAGGGGGCGGGAGAACAGACTGATTGGATGATGTATCAGGAAGATGAGGGCGGGGGACCCTGAAGATCCAGATTCCTGTGTATCCGGAGGACTTTGGCCAGCGTTTCAAAAGCCTTTTCACAAGCCGGAACTTCCCAACCTGATCAAAAAGCCGGTCTTCGTATCATAATCTGCTGAAAAGGGTTTCTTGACAATAGATAGAAAAATGACTCAAGGCCCCCAACCATTCAAGCCCCAACTCTGGCGGGGCAAGCCCATCCGGCGTATGCACGTCATGGTGAAGCCCACGGGTCCGCTCTGCAACCTCAATTGCGCCTATTGTTATTACCTTGCCAAGGAATTCATGCTGACTACCGAAAACCGCTGGCGCATCCGCGACGAGGTGCTGGAGTCCTTCATCCGGCAGTACTTTGAGGGTCAGAACTACAAGGAAGTGGTGTTTTCCTGGCAGGGTGGGGAGCCCACCCTGCTGGGCCTGGACTTCTTCCAGCGGATAATAGAGCTACAAAAGCGTTTCTGTCCTCCCCATGTGCGCTGCGAGAACGACCTCCAGACCAACGGCACCCTTTTGGATGAGGCCTGGTGCGAGTTTCTGGCCGAGCACAACTTCCTGGTGGGCCTGAGCATTGACGGCCCCCAGGACCTCCATGACCATTACCGCAAAGACAAGATCGGGGAAGGCAGCTTCGACCGGGTTTGGCGGGGGGCCCGGCTGCTCCGCCAACACCGGGTGAATTTTGCTGTATTGGCCTGTGTCAATCGGCTGACAGCCCAGCACCCCCTGCGCGTCTACCGCTTCCTCCGGGATGAGGTGGGGGCCAAGCGCATGCAGTTTATCCCCATCGTAGAGCCCCTGGGCTTCTGGTATAAGCCGCCGCCATTTCTTGACCGGCAGTCCATGCCGCTGGACGGCTCCCCCGAGGCCCGGCCGGGCCACCCTGAGTCGGTGGTGGAGGACTGGTGCGTTGACCCCGAGGACTGGGGCGAATTTCTCTGTCGGATATTTGACGAGTGGCGCGTAAAAGACCTGGGCCAGATTTACGTGAACTATTTCGAGGCTGCGGTGGAGACCTGGATGGGGCACCTCTCGCCTCTGTGCACCCAGGCCCCCCTGTGCGGCAAGGGGCTGGCCCTGGAGCACGACGGCTCGGTGTATGCCTGTGACCATTATGTCTATCCGCAATACCGTCTCGGCAATATCCTCACCGAGCCTTTGGAGGAGATGGCCTATTCCGAGGTCCAGGAGCGCTTCGGGATTAACAAGGAGGGGACTCTCCCGGAATACTGCCGCCGGTGCGAGTATGAGTTCGCCTGCTTCGGGGACTGCCCCAAAAACCGGTTCCTCAGGACGCCAGAGGGCGAGCCGGGCCTGAACTACCTGTGCCGGGGCTGGAAGCGCTTTTTCGCCCATATCGACCCCCATATCCAGCGAATCGTCCGCAGCCTGGGCGCTCAGGTGGTGAAGGAGGCCAGGGCCCCTGCAGATGAGTCCTGGCGTCCGGAGAAAAGGCGATGAAGTGGGAGATGGTTGACCTGGAGGACGGCTGCCGGCAGATGCGGGTGGAGGCCCCCTGGGAGGCCATCGCACCGGACTACCACGATATTCTGGAGGATTTCAGGGGGATGGCGGTGCCGGGCTTTCGTCCGGGCAAGGCGCCCCGGCAGGTGCTGGAAATGCGCTTCCGGCGGGAAATCTCGGAGCGGTTGATCGGGTCCGTCGCCCAGCGGTTGTGCCGCCGGGCCCTGGGGGAGGCCGGACTGGAGGCCGCCGGGCCCGTGGAGGTCTCGGATATAGAGTGGGAGCGTGGCGAAAATTTCCGGTTCACGGCCCGCTTTGTCCCCTTGCCGCAGTTCGAACTCCCGGATTACCGGTCCTGGAGCGCTGGGGTAGCCCAGGCCAATGATCCCCAGGGGGAATTGTCCCTCCGACTCCTGGAGGCGGTGGATTTTCCCCTCCCGGATGAGTTGGTGCGGGGGGAGCTGGACTTCGACGGCCACTCCGAGGCCGAACCGGGAAGCGAACTCTGGCAGGCCGCGGCCCGGCGGGTCAAGCTTATGCTGATCCTGAAGCGTATCGCCCGGGAGGAAGGCCTCGAGGTGGAGGACGCGGAGGTGGAAGAGCGCATCGAGGCCAAGGCCGCGGAATTCGGGACCACAGCCGCCACCCTGAGCGCCGACCTGGAGCACGGGGGCGGCCGGGCGCGGCTCAAGGATCTGCTGCTGGCCGAGAACGTCCTGGAGTATTTGTTGGAGAGCAGGCCACGCCTGACGGAATGACCATTTTTCTGCGGAGGCAAAATTTGATTTTACCCGTTAGAGGGACTTGCAAAATGCACCTTTCCCCGGCGTTGTCATTCTGAGCGAAGCGAAGAATCTCGTATCTTTTTGAACTTATTGAGATTCTTCGGTCGCTTCGCTCCCTCAGAATGACAGTATAGGAGAGTTTTGCAAAAGGCTCCGTTTGGAAAAGTTTATAGGGCGGCCCGTGGCCGCCAGAATTGGCGTGCATGGCACGCCCTATGGCTGCTGAGCAACAATCAGGGATAGCTCACCCCCCACCTCGCACCGGTGAGGACACCGGTGCCACCGGACTTTTCATGATTTTACGAGAAACGCAGGCTCAGGGGCCACTGATTCCGGAGGATTTATGAAGAAAAGGCAGGGCAATAAAGGGCAACCCCGACAACGGCCGGTGCGGGCCCGGAGCCCCGGATTTTCTGCCCAAGCGGCCTTCACGGTCATGGCCTGCGCGGTCATCGCGGCTGCGGGGTTCTATCTCTTCCTTGGCCAGCCCACCGCCGCCCAAGGGCCGACAACCCCGGAGTCGGCCAGCGTCCCCGAGGCCACGCCCGGATTTGACCGGCTCATTGGTCGCTGGCGTCGACCAGATGGGGGTTACGTCATTGAAATCAGTGACATAGATAGCGGCGGCAAGATGACCGCGGCGTATTTCAACCCCCGGCCCATCAACGTTTCCCGGGCGGAAGCGGCCCTGGACGGGACCACCCTCAGGGTCTTTGTTGAATTGCGGGATGTGAATTATCCCGGGGCGACTTACCGCCTCACCTATGATCCTGGAAGCGACCAACTCCGGGGCATCTATCATCAACCGGCTCTGCAGCAGAGTTTTGAGGTGTTCTTTGTCAGGATGAAGTGAGAAACGCCCGGGGAGTATGCCTCGACCACGAGACTTCACCTGCAGATTGGCTTGGCACATCATTTTGGGAATTGGCGTTGATGGAGCGGGCGGACGACTTGCCATCATTTGAGAGGAGGAGATGATGAAAAGAAGGAGGTACCCTTACCTGATGGCAGTGTTAGTGTTGGGCGCGCTGGTAGCTGGAGGAGTAACCCCTGGACTGGCCACCACCGACCTCAGAGAGGCTGCCAGCGCCAGCAAGCCTGAGGACTTGCAGGAAGTCGGCAAGCAGCTCAACAACCCGGTGAGTTCCATCTGGAACATTACCACCCAGAGCAACATGACTTTTCTCAAGGGAGAGCTCTCCCCGGCCTACCGGGGGCAGTTCACCTTCAATTTTCAGCCGGTGCTGCCCATCCCTCTGACCAGTAAGTGGAACCTGATACCCCGGCCGGTGATTCCCCTTCTCACCAGCCCTTTCATCAGCGGGGTCAATTTCGGGGCCAGGGAGGCGGAGTGGAGCCGCACCGGCGGCATCGGGGACATTGCCTTCGTTACCCTGCTCTCCCCCAATATCCCCCGGGTCATCATCGGGTTCGGCCCCACCTTCATCTTCCCCACGGCCACCAGTTATCACCTGGGGCAGGGCAAGATGCAGATCGGGCCGGCGGTGGTCCTGGGTTTTGTCAGCAAAAAATGGGTGGGCCTCATCCTTGCCCAGAACTGGTGGTCCGTGTCCGGCACCCCCCGCAAACCCTCAATTAACCAGATGAACCTCCAGTATGTCTTAGTGCGCATGCTGCCGGGAGCCTGGCAGATTCAAACAACCCCGAATATTCTCATAAACTGGAATGCCAATAAGGTGGGCAACGCGGTGACCTTCCCCCTGGGCATCGGAGTGGGCCGGACCTTTCGGGTTAACCCGGGGATGCCCCCCATTTCTGTGGCCCTGGAATTTCAATGGATGCCGGTGTATCCGGAAGATTTCGGCCAGCGCTTCAACATTCGCTTCACCTTCAAACCGGTGCTCCCCAACCTGGTCAAGAAGCCGCTCTTCGAAAGGTGAAACCGGGTTCGTGGTAAGGATGGAAGAGAATTTTTACTGATAGGAGGTAAAGATGCTGCGACAACCTAAAACACTTGATTTCTGGGTCATGGTGAGCCTCATGCTGCTGTTGGTCACAGTTCCGGCCCTGGCCCAGCAGAAGACACCCGAGGCCCCGGCCCCGTCTCCGCCTGCCACATTCAAGATGACCACCCCCATACCGCCGGGCATCCCCACGCCGAACAAGGTCGAGACCTCGATCGGCACGCTGAACCTGTCCGACGGCTACCCGGCGCCCGAGACCATCGAGAAGATCTACGACAACCTGGATCGGTCGCGGGCGCTGCAGGCCTACCTGCTGGGCATCCCGATGGTCAACCAGGCCAGCATGCGCGCCTCGCTCCGCAAGTTCGGGCCCGACAACCAGACGGATGTCATCTGGGAGAATCTGGTCGACTCCAAGACCGTGGAGCTGACGGCCAACGACAATACCGTTTACAGTTTCATTTGGCTTGACACCCACAAGGGGCCGCTGGTCGTCGAGATTCCGCCCAAGGTCCTGGGGCTGATCGACGACTTCTGGTACCGCTGGGTGGCCGACGTCGGCATTACCGGCGCCGACAAGGGACGAGGCGGCAAGTACCTCGTGCTGCCCCTCGGATACAAGGGCAAGCTCCCGAAGGGCTATCACGTCGTGCGGCCCAGCACCTACGGCAACTGGCTGGCCTTCCGGTCCTTTCTCGTCGATGGCTCGCCCAAGCCTGGGGTCGAGTCGGTGAAGAAGCACCTGAAGATCTATCAGCTCGCCGATGCGGCCAAGCCGCCGGCGATGAGATTCGTCAATGCCTCCGGGATTCCGTCGAATTTCGTTCCGCCAGGTGACTACACCTTCTGGAGCCTCTTGAACGAGGTGATCCAGGAAGAGCCCAGCCATGGTTCCGACCCGACGACCCTGGGCCTGTTTGCCTCCATCGGCATCGTCAAGGGCAAGCCGTTCAATCCCGATGCCCGCATGAAGAAGATCCTGGAGGACGTCGCCAACATCGGCGCCGTGACCGCGCGCACGATCGCTTTTAAGATGCGTGAGAAGGACGCCTACTTCTACCCGAACAGTGCGTGGCGCCTGCCATTCTTCGGCGGCTACAAGTTCGAAGTTTCGCCAGGGGTCGCCAACCTTGACGGCGCGGCCTTCTTCTACTATTTCGCCACCGGCGTGACGCCCGCGATGGCCGAGAAGATGGTCGGCAAAGGGTCGCAGTACCCCTGGGCCGCCCAGGATTCTCAGGGCAACCCCTTCGACGGCGCCAAGACCTACAAGCTACACCTGCCGCCGAACATTCCGGTCAAGGACTTCTGGTCGGTCATCGTCTACGACAACCAGACGCGCTCCATGCTCCAGACTGATCAGCAGTTCCCCAGCGTCAGCAGCCAGACCAAGGGCATCAAGGTCAATGGGGACGGTTCGGTGGATGTTTATTTCGGCCCCAAAGCGCCGGCGGGCATGGAGAAGAACTGGGTGCAAACGATTCCCGGCAAGGGTTGGTTCATGATCCTGCGCCTTTATGGCCCGCTGGAACCCTGGTTCAACCAGACCTGGCGGCCGGGCGAGATCGAACGTCAACCGTGAAGTGGCAAACCTGTTACTGGCTGAGAGGGTTTGACTATCTGCTTGAAAAAAGAAAAGCAACGTAACCCCAAAGAAAGGAGGGTGACATGGAAGCACCGCAACCCGCAAACCGCAACAAGGCCCGCACCTGGGTGATGGTGGGGAGTGTCCTGGCCGCGGCCGGCGTCATCTGCGCCGGACCGGCCCTGGCCAAAAAGGCCGGGAAAAAAGAAACCTTTA
>CAZLRL010000043.1:0-10876 GCA_964561645.1 uncultured Desulfobacterales bacterium | reverse complement strand
TTTGTTGGCGGAGTGGGTGGGATTCGAACCTACCCCGAAATTTCTTGCCGATCCCGACAAGATTCTTATAGCAAACATTTATATGCGGTTCAAGTTAGCTACAAAATTTAGGAAAGTCGTCCACTGAGTCGTCAGGTCGGTTCCCCAATAAACTGGTCTCGGGTAAAAAGTTTGGATACGATTTGGATACGATTTAGTTTTTCTCTTTGCACAAACCCGCGCCAAATGCACGTTTCCGGGCGGGCATAAAAGGCGCTAAAACAGGGGCAAAATCACTCTCTGGGCCTTTATTTATGCGGGTTTCAAGGGGGTCAAATGAAGGATTAGAAGTCCGATGCTCTATCCCACTGAGCTACAGGCGCATCTTCTGGAAGAGTCCGGGAGATTTTCTTTCCAGGATTAGGATTTTTCTAAACGATGAGACGGTGATTTTTGCTCATCAGTCAAATTTCTCTTCTTAAACCCTAACCTTTCAGGGAGAAACCCTCAAACTCCGGTGGCTGGTGGTTTTTCATGATACGAAAATAATTCTGGCCCTGCAACATTCCGGTACGGGTTAAGGGTCTTGGGAGGAAAGCTTACCCTGGCCCCTGTCCCTTCCCCTGAGAAGGCCTTCCTTTTTTCCTTGTCATGATTATGTTTAAACAGTAAGAAATAAATAACAAAGAGATCAGTTTTTTTGTCTCTTGCCAGACTAAGGTGTTGATATGGTGACAGAAAAACCTACTTTTAGTCCTGCACTTCCTACCCGTTCGCCCACGCTGAACCGGGTATTCGTGAGCCTAGGGCTATTTTTAATAATCAGCGCTTTTTTCCCTGCCGGGACCCAAGCCGGCAGCGAGATAAGCCATCGCAAGAAAGGACATTCCCCTATGGCAGCGGTCACACCAGCCCTGAAACAAAATCTTCCCCCCCTTGATGCTTCCCAACCCGCCAGAACCGAAATCTTCACCTTCGGCCTGGGGTGATTCTGGGGCGTAGAGGCCCGGTTCGGGGTCCTCAACGGCGTCATCCGCACCCGGGTGGGTTACGCAGGCGGCACCAAGCAAAATCCCACCTACCGCAGCTTAGGCGATCACACCGAAACGGTGCAAGTCGACTTTGATCCCACAGTTATTTCCTATCAGGAACTGTTGGAGGTCTTCTGGAAAAGTCACGTCCCAGGCCCCACCTGGTCACGGCAATATATGAACGCTGTTTTCTTCCACAACGAGGAGCAAAAGCGCGAGGCCGAAGCCAGCCGGGACCGGGTGGCCGCCAAAACCGGAGGCCAGGTTCAGACGGCCGTCCTGCCGGCCACCGAATTCACCCTGGCCGAAGACTACCACCAAAAATATTATCTCAGACGAGTCCCGGGATTGTGGCGGGAGGCGAGCCGCTTCTATCCCGACCTGGACGGCCTGGTAAATTCCACGGCCGTGGCCCGGATGAACGGCTATGTGGCTGGCTACGGCTCGGTGGCCCAACTTGAAGAAGAGTTGCCGGGCTTGGGCCTCTCACCTGAAGCCGGCCGGCAACTTCTGGCCCGACGGGCCGCCAAATCAGGCGCAACCCCTGGCTGTCCGGTGTCGAGATAAAAAAACCAATACGGCGGGGAAGAGTGGTTATCAGTATTTGCACTCCTCCCCTGAAACCCGCCTGGCCTTATTTGGCCATCACGAACTTCCCGTCTTTCACTTCCACGATAACCATGGAGTCCACGTCAAGGCCGTTATGGTCCTCCGGCGTGATGTTGTAGATCCCCGAAACCCCCACATACCCCTTGGTCTGCTCGATGGCATCCCTCAGCTTGTTGGGGTCGGTGCCGGCTTTTTTCATGCCCTCGGCCACGATCATGATGGCGTCCCAGGCGTACCCTGAGTGGGTATTAATGGGGAACTGCTTGTCGTAACCGCTTTCCTGGTAAAGCTTGACGAACTCCTGGATCACCTGTTTCTGGGGGTCGCTGGCAGGGAGCTCTTCCACCACCATGAGCTTGGTCGCGGGCATGCGGTCTCCTTCTGCGGCCTTGCCCGCCAGCTCTACATACTTGGGATCCGGCAGCCCATGGCACTGGAACAGGGGGATTTTAATCCCCAGTTGGGCCTTGTTCTTGGACACAATGGCCCCCGCGGGACCGATGGTCCAGCAGATGATGGCCTGAGGTTTGGCATTTTTAATCTTGGTCAACTGCGCGGTCATATCGGTGTCCTTGGGGCCGAAGGACTCTTTGGCCACAATTTCCAGGCCATAATCCGGGGCCAGCTTCTCGATCCACTTGGCCCCGTCCTTACCAAAACCGTCAGTGGCATAAAGCAAGCCGATAGTCTTAATTTCCTTGTCTTTCAGATAGGAAAACAGCTTTTTCACTGCGGTAGAGGAGCGCTGGGGGGATTTGAACACATACTTGAAGGAGCCCAATTTCTCCCCGCCCATGATCACCGGGTCGCCGCCCACGGTCATGAAGGTGGGCATGCCCGCCTCTTCCACGACCTTTTTGACATTCATACCGGTGTCTGTCCGGGTGGGGCCGATAATGGCCGCCACTTTGTCCTGGTGGATAAATTTCTTGGCAACGGTGGCCGCCTTGGCCGCATCGCTTTCGGTGTCGCCGATGACCAGCACCAGAGGACGGCCGTTAATGCCGCCTTCCTTATTGATTTTATCCACCACCATCTCGGCCACCAGTTTGGTGGGGGTGCCGATGCTGGCGGCCGGCCCGGAGAGGGCAAAAAATGCGCCGATTTTAATGGGTTCTTTGTCCTTGGCGGGTTCTTTTTCTTTGGCGGCTGCTTTTTCTGGAGCGGCTGCTTTTTCTTTGGCAGGTTCCTTTGCTTTGGCGGCTGGTTTTTCCTGGGCCGCAGAGATCCCGGCCGCCGCCAATACCATGATCAGCACCATCAAAACTGCCACTAATTTCCTGTTCATGCTGGATGTCTCCTCTCTTTTAAATAGTCAAACGTATTATCTCGTCTGTAGGGATATCCATTTAATGGGAAGCAGGATCTACAGCATCCAGTTACCTGTCACGGCCAGCGGGGAGGATAATTCCTTTATCCTCAATACCCGCCCGACAGGCTCGGCGGGCAGCCCGGCGAACAGGTAGGGTCATCCCCCCACCAGGAGCGGGTATCATAGGACCGGTACAGGGCACTGGTAGGAGCCTCGTCCCTGGTGGCGCAGCCCGGGGCCAGCAGCCAGACCAGCAGCATGATCGCCAGCACCGCTATTAAGATGTTTTTCATGTCTCTCACCTCTCAGCCTTTCCCGAAAACAAATTCTCCTCTCTTAATTAATGCCGAAAAGCTTAGATTACCAGGATTCGGCCAAACCTTTTCGGATTTTCTTTGCTTAAATTTAGCAGGACCCGGCCGCAAATGTCAGCAGAAAAGCTCTGCCAGTTCCGTCTTTACCAAAATTGCCAATTATTTTTGGTGCTTGCGGTCAGGAGCTTTCCGGCACCCCCTCCACCACCTCGTCCACGATGCGGGAATCAAAAATCCGCTGGCTCTTGCGCTCCGAGCGGGGCAACTCGCCATAGCTCACCACTTCCACTTCGGGCGTGACCAGGAGCTTGTGCTTGATGACATAGCGGACTTCCCGCCCCAACTCGTCCCCCCGACCGGCCTCCACGCCCTCCCCCCGTTCGACTTTCAGAAGCATGTGGTCCCGGCCCCGGTCATCCCGGGTCAGGTGCATCTGGTACTCGGAGCCCAGGCCCGGTATGTCCGACAAAAGCCGGTCGATGCTGGAGGGGTAGATATTGACTCCCCGAAACTTGAACATGTCGTCGGTGCGTCCCCGGATGCGGGAATGGCGGGGCAGGATGGTCCCGCAGGTGCAGGGCCCCGGAATAATGCGGGTGATGTCCCGGGTGCGGTAGCGGATCAGAGGCGCGGCTTCCTTGGCCAGGGAGGTAACCACCATTTCACCCCATTCCCCGTCGGGCAGGGGCGTCAGGGTGTCCGGATCGATGATCTCCAAAATAAAATAGTCGGCCCAGTAATGGATACAGTCATGGTGGGGACATTCAATTCCCGTCCCCGGACCGTAAAGTTCCGTCAGTCCCGGGATATCAAACAGCTCCGCGCCCCCGAACAGCTCGGAGACCTTCTTGCGCATGGAGACGCTGGAGCGCTCGGAGCCATAGATAATCTTGCGGATATTGATTTTGTCGGCCAAGCCCCGCTTGTGAATTTCCTCCGCCAACAATAGCCCCATGGACGCGGTGCAGCAAAACACGGTGGATTGCAGATCCACCAGGAATTCGCACTGCAAGTCGAGGTTCCCCGGCCCCACGGGCACGGCCATGGCCCCCAGTTTTTCCACCCCGGCCTGGAACCCCACGCCCGCGGTCCACAGACCGTAGCCCACCGCGATCTGCACCCGGTCCAGGTAGGTGACCCCCGCCATTTCATAGCAGCGGGCGAAAAAATGAGCCCAATCATCCACGTCTTTCTGGGTATAGCCCAGGATCTTGCGCTTGCCCGTGGTGCCGCTCGAAGAATGGATGCGCACGATCTGCTCGAAGGGCACCGCCCGCAAGGGAAAAGGGTAGTTATCCCGGAGGTCTTCTCCGGTGGTAAAAGGCAGCTGGGCCAAGTCCGCCAGAGTGCGCAGATCGCCGGGTCGCACCCCCGCTTTATCCAGCTTTTCCCGGTAAAAGCCGGAACCCTCATACGCGTGGTTCACCGTCCATTGCAGGCCTTTAAGCTGATGCGCTTCCAGTTCTTCCCGGGTCTTAAAAGGTGGCAAAAAGCTCTGCTGGCTCATAATGGGCTTATCCAGTCGAATATTGGTCAGGCCCGCCGCGCCCAGGCGGCTGGCAGCCGGATTGTTGTCAGAAGCCGCGCCCAAAAAGGCCCGGCGCAGGTCTGCATCCACCAGAAGCTTCTCGCTCTTGCCTGAGGTGATGATTCTGCCGTTGGCCAGTAGATAGGCCGAACTCGAGGCCGTCAGAGCCCGGGCCGCGTTTTGCTCCACCAGCAGGATGGTGACCCCGGCCCGGGACAGCTGGTGGATGATGTCAAAAATTTCGTCGGCGATGAGCGGAGCCAACCCCAGGCTGGGCTCATCCAACAGCAGCAACCGGGGTTTGGCCATCAAAGACCGCCCGATGGCCACCATCTGCTGCTCCCCGCCGGAGAGAGTGCCCGTGGGTTGGTTGGTCCTCTCCCGGAGGCGGGGAAAACGACCCAGGATCCCCTCCAGACGGCGCTGTCTTTCCGGCCGGTCCACCTTCAGGGCCAGGACCCCGAGCTCCAGGTTTTCCCGCACCGACAGGTCTCCGAACATCTCCCGGCCTTCCGGACACAGGGCCACGCCCCGGGCGGCCATGACCGCCGGATTCGACCCTGTAACCTCTTTCCCGTCCAGGTAGATGGCCCCCCGGGAAGGCAGCACCAGACCCATAACGGCCTTCAGCAGGCTGGATTTGCCCGCGCCGTTGGCCCCCACCAGGGTCACAGTTTCTCCAGGGGCCACCGCCAGATCAATGCCGAACAGGGCCTGGGCCGAGCCATAATGAACTTGCAGATTTTCAATCCGCAACAAGGGATCCCTGGCTTCTTCCATAGCTAACAGAAATTACCGCATTTTTTCCCCGCTTGCAATGGCAGAACCAGGGACTGCCCAGGACGGAATCACCTCCGGCTCGATCACCTGCCCCCCTTCTCAGGCCTTCCTTCCGGTAGGCAAAAAAGTTGCGGACAGTTGATATCTCCCAATTAATTATTATGTTATACTCTAGTGTAAGTGCATGTCTGATTTCTGACCATGCACACAAACCAAAGAGATCTCGCGCCTCATGGAGAATGTTTCGGAAGGTCTAAGCAAAGGCCTGCTCCGGGTGGTGCTTCCTATAAGGTCGAGATAACCATAAAGGGGATTTTATCATGTTAAACGAATCCGGTTTTGATCTGACCTCACCGGCGGTAGGGTTTGATAAGCTGGTCACCGCCGTTCTGTCCCATCCTTTTCATGGCCGTTTAGTGGAGCGGCCGATTTTATATGTCCGCCCGAACCTCACCCTGAAAGGGGAACGATATAAGCTCACCTGGTGGGGCGAAGGAGTGGCTTATTACGAGCCTTCAGCGGCCTAAAGAGCTTTTCCCTCCACCGACTGATATCCATAAAAGGCCAGGGTTAGACGGGGCCCTACCCGCAACCCTGGCTTTTTTTTATCTCTGCCTTAAAACCCTCTCAAGATCTTTCCAACTACGCATAATCAATATGCGGTGGAACAGGCGGCTTCGGCCCCAGGACCCCGGTGGGCGGCTGATCTACCCGCTTTCCTGAGGGTGGGGATAAATTTCCTTTCCATAAGATTTTATCCCTAAAGAATAATCTTTCTCCAACCGATAACTTTGCTATCACGGCTTCGAGGATAGCCTCACCCGCTGGGGGGATTTTTTCGCCCAGGAGCCACCTGACTTTTTAAATGGGGACCTCAAAAGTGCCGCATAATCCCTCAAAAAGAAAGCCCGGGGCCGGATTAGAAGCCAACTTCGGAGATATTCTTTAATGGAGGTTTTGGCATGATAACCCTGATTAATCCCCCTTTTACGCAACAAAACACCGATTATTTCTTTTACAGCCGCGGAAAATCCCCCCTCGTCTGCCAGATGCCCGGATCAACTTCCTTTCAATGCTTTGAGTTCTTCTAGCAACAGGGCGATAATCTCCCGATAATCACCCACCACCGCGTAGTCAGCAAACTTGAACAGCTCAGCCTTGGGGTCTTTGTTGATGGCCACCACTATCTCGGATTCGTCCATGCCCACTACGTGATGGGACATTCCGGATATCCCCACCCCGATATAAAGGCGGGGCCTCACGGTCTTGCCGCTCTGGCCGATCATCTGTTCTTCCGAAGCCCAGCCCTCATCCACCGGCGGCCTGGTGGCCCCCACGGCTCCGCCCAGGAGCCGGGCCAGTTCCTCCAGGAGTTGCCAGCCTTCCGGACCCCCGATGCCAAAGCCGCCCGCGACCACCACCTCGGCTGATTCCAAAGCCAACTCGCGGGTCTCTGCCTGATTGACCTCCAGGACCCGCGGCCCTGATGCCTCCAGGTCCTTCCCGATTTCCCACCGGATAACCTCTCCGGTTCCGGCCGCGGGCTGCGGTTTTTTCATGACTCCCGGCATCACCGTCGCCATCTGCGGCCGGTGGTCCGGACAGGTGATGGTGGCCACTACCCCGCCGCCCCAGCCCGGCACCATCTGGAGCAGGTTGCCGTCGGCATCCAGCTGCAGGTCGATGCAGTGGGCCGAAAGTCCGGTTTCCAGGCGGGCGGCCAGCCGCGGCGCCAACTCCACCCCCAGGCTGGTGGCTCCGAACAGCATGATGTCCGGCTGGTGCGACCGGCACGCCTCAGCCAAAACCTGGGTATAGGGGAGCAAGCGATAATGTTCCAGGCCCGAATGGTCCGCCACCAGGATGGTATCCGCGCCATACTCCATCAGAGTTTTGCTCAGCGGCAGTACATCCTCGCCCAGCAAGACCGCGGCCACCGATCCGTCCGCGGCTGCGGCCAACTCCCGGGCTTTCCCCAGCAACTCCAGACCGACATCGTGGAGCACGCCGCCCCGTTGTTCGGCGAATACCCAAATCTGCGGCTTTTTCATCCGGATTATTCCCCTCAAATGAATCCCAGTTGATGAATTTTTTGGGCCAGCTGTTGGGCCAGATCTTCAGGGCCCCCCTCCAGGCGCAGACCCTGGCGGCCCCTTTTTCTCACCAGCATATCCGCCATTTTGGTGGGTGAGCCCCCGAGCCCGATCCCGGATTCATCCAGATTCAGGTCGGCATTAGTCCATGTAGCAAGTTCCCGCTTTTCCGCGGCCAATATTTCCAGAAAAGAAGTAAACCGGGGCTTGTTGGCCTCCTTGTTGAAGGACAACAGCAGCGGGGGCTGGGCCTCGAGTTTCATGTACCCCTGTTCAATCTTTTGGGTGACCACGAGTCGCTCGCCGTCGGCCTGCTCCAGGTTCGTCACGTGCATGATGTTGGGGATGCCGAGGAATTCCGCAATCTGGGACGGCACCTGGGCCGTGGAACCGTCCAGGGTGTAATTGCCGCAAAAAATCAGGTCAAAGGAGCCCAGACGGCGTACGGCCGTGGCCAGGATGCGCGCGGTGGCCAGTGTATCCGAACCCGCAAAAGCCTTATCCGACAGCAGAAGGGCCCGGTCCGCGCCCATGGCCAGGGCCTCCCGGATAACCGGCCGGGTGTCCGGAGGGGCCATGGACAGGAGCACCACTTCGGCACCGGAAGCTTCTTTGATTTCCAAAGCAGCTTCCAGCGCGTGCTTGTCCAGGGGATTGATAACACTGGGAATCCCTTCCCGAATCAGGGTCTTGGTTTCCGGATCCAGACGCAGCCGGTCCCAGGCCTGGGGGTCCGGGACCGGCTTCAGGCAGACAATCACCCGTTCCATGGCCCGCGTTCCCCTTTACCCTTTCTTCTGGAAGGGCGCCAACGCGGCCCGGCCCACCACGACTTTGCCGATTTCACCGGTGCCCCCGGCGGAAATGGTCACCATGGCATCCCGCAGGAGCCGCTGCACCTTGTATTCCATGGCAATGCCATTGGCGCCGAACACTTCGATGGCCTTCTTGGCGCACTGGGCCGCGGCTTCGCAAGTATAATATTTGGCCATGGCGCTTTCCGTATCAAACCGCAGGTTCTGGTCCTTCATCCAGCTCGCCCGGTAGCACAGCAACCGGCAAATTTCCAGTTGCATGTAAATCTCCGCCACATAAAAGCTAACTGCCTGCAGCGCCGCAATGGGTTTGCCGTAGAGCGTTCTCTCGCTGGCGTATTTGGCCGCTTCCTCATAACAGGCCTGGAGTATTCCCAGGGCCACCGCGGCCATGCCGGTGCGGCCGCTTTCGCTGACGGTTTTCAGGGCCACCCCCAGGCCGCCGCCTTCCTTGCCCAGCAGATTGTCCTTGGGTATCTCGCAGTTATCCATTACCAACTCGCCGGTATTGGACCCCTTGAGGCCGACTTTTTTCTCCTCCCGGCCCGGTTTGGCGCCCGGCGCGTCCTTGTCCACGATGAAAGCCGACAGCCCCTTGGGACCTTCCGCGGTGCGGGCAAGGACAATCCAGGCATCCGAGGTATGGGAATTGGTGATCCAGCATTTGCGGCCGTTAATGATCCACTTATCCCCTTTTAGTTCCGCGGTGGCTTGCATCCCCAGGACGTCGGAGCCCCCGGAGGGCTCGGTTACCGCCACGCAGCCCATGGTTTCGCCCCGGGCCAGGGGCGGAATATACTTTTTCTTCTGCTCGTCGGTACCGAAATCATTGAGCGCGGCAATAGCCATATGGTGGACCTGTATTCCCATGGGCACCGCGGCGCACACCCGGGCCAGTTCCTCCAGCACAATGGTCCGGGCCACATACCCCAGCCCCACGCCCTCATATTCCGTCGGCGCGATAAGGCCCGTGATCCCCAGCTTGGCCATGGGCTTTAAAACCTCCAGGGGAAATTTCCCCGTCTCTTCCATGGCTTCCACCCGTGGGGCAATCTCGTTTTCGGCAAATTCTCTGGTGGATTTTCGGAGCAATTCCTCTCTTTCGGACAACTTGAAATCCATCTTTACCCTCCTTTAATGGATACCGCGTCTTCTTTCAAAGGAAGACGGCCTCGCCTTCAGGTTCTCATCATGTTCACGTAATCAATGAGGGCCGCAATATTGCGCTCCAGGTGTTTCCTGGACTTGTCGGAGGTATAAATGACACAGGTCCCCACCAGACCCGAAAAAACCAATTCGGCCACCAGGCTGGTATTAACGCCGTTTTTCAGCCGGCCGTCCTCCTTTTCCTGGTCCAGCATCCTTTTGATCATGCCTTTGAATCGCTCAAACCCCTCATTTATCTCCCGGGCCAGGTGGGGCTGCTGATCATTCAATTCCACTGCCAGGTTGACAAAGACGCAGCCGCCCGGAAAGTCGTCCAAATCGGGCAGGTAATGATCCCGATAGTTTTCCAGGATTTTTATAATCTTATCCAGGGGCCGTTCGAACTGGGACAGGCCATCCAGGTTCCTGTGGCGCCAGATCTTGCGGGCCTCGCTGAGCGCGGTGAAAAACAAGTCTTCTTTACTCTTGAAATGATTGTACAGCCCACCCTTGGAGGTGCCCACCGCCTCCAGGATGTCATTGATGGAGGTGCTCATGTACCCCTTGGTGGAAAACTGGCGCAGGGATTCATGCACAATTTTTTCCTTGAGGGTCATACTACCCGCTCCTTAGAGACCGACCGGTTGGTTTTTAATTCTGGACGATAAATCTTTTCTTGTCAACGCTTTCCTGCCCTATTTTCCCTCTTTGCGCCTCTGCGCCTTGGCGCGAGCCCCTTTTACTCCTTGGCCCTCTTTGCGCCTCTGCGCCTTGGCGAGAGCCTCTCTTTGCCCCCTGGCCCTCTTTGCGCCTCTGCGCCTTGGCGCGAGCCCCTTTTTACCCCTTGGCCCTCTTTGCGCCTTTGCGCCTTGGCGCGAGCCCCTTTTTACCCCTTGGCACTCTTTGCGCCTTAGCGCCTTAGCGAGAGCCCCTTTGCCGCTTGGCGCCTTGGCGTCTTGGCGAGAGCCTCTCTTTGCCCCCTGGCACTCTTTGCGACTTGGCGAGAGCTTATGCAGTCAGGCTCATGCGCCCCAGATACGCCTCCAATACCAACGGGTTCCCCTGAACCTCCTCCGGCGGCCCGGACGCGATCTTTTTGCCCCCGTCCAGCACCACCACCTGGTCCGCCACCTCCATGACCAGCATCATGTCGTGCTCCACCAGGAGCAGGGTTTTGCCTTGCTGGCGCAGTTGCCCCAACAGCCCGGCGATCTCGGCCGTCTCCTCCGGGTTCAGTCCTGCCACCGGCTCATCCAGGAGAGTCAGGAT
>CAZLRL010000042.1:0-10965 GCA_964561645.1 uncultured Desulfobacterales bacterium | reverse complement strand
TCACATCGGGAGTCGGCGGCAGGGACATCCCCCAGGCACCTAAAACTCCGGTGCTCAAGTCATAGGCCCCGGACCAGTAGCCATTGGAGAGGTAGGTTTTGCGGTTGACTTCCACATACTCCATAGGGGCAGAAAGAGGCCCGCCGACTTCACATATTGCTTGGGGGGTATAGCCCTCGAAAAGATACAAGGTGGAAACCCCGGTGCTCCCCGGGGCCACCCCCAACATGACGTTCCCGGCCCACAGGGAATGAACCCCCGGAAGGGGAATAACCTTGCGGTATCCCCCCCGGCGCGCCACCCGCCCGTCGTCTTTCACATTGGCGTTGAGGACGAACTGAGGGGTAATCCGCTTTCTTTCGTCCAGCAGATAGGCCGGAGATTCCTTGACGTTGGCCATCCCGTTGAAACCGAGGCCTCTTACCGGCTTCATGGGCTTCATGGTATTGGGTTCCTCCCCCCATGACGTCTTGGCTTGCGGTCCCGGGCCAAGACGTTGAGCAGGCCAATGTCACCCCCCGGGCTCCCGTAAAGGCCGTTCTGCAATTCGGCCATCCACCAGGTCAAGCTCTGGTGCGGGGGCTCCAGCATCATGTCCTGGAGGAGCTTGAAGTTTTTGATCACCACCTTGGGGATCAAGACCTTCTGGTGGTAGGGAGCCGGGAGGCACCGCGGTACATCACCCGGCTTCTCCAGGGGCGTGGGCTTCTCATAAAACCACAGGTACAGGGTGTCGTCGGCCTTGGGATAGGTCCCGATCCTGCCGGCCTCCACCGCCACACAGCGCACCCGCTCCCCGGTCTCCGTATGGGCCTCATCCAGGGCATCCAGGTCGGTCATAAAGCGCCGGATGGTGACCGTAGCCCGGTCACCATTTAAAACCTTGAAAACGTTCTTCTGGTAAGCGTCCGGGAGGTCATAAAGCCAGGAGCCGGTGTTCACCGAGAAGGGAAAGGGCTCCAGACGCTTGAGGTAAGGCAACGAGAACTCCAGAGCTAGATCCTCGAGCGCCTCGTTCAGCCACCGGACGAAATTATCTTGCAGAGATTTGTCCGTAATGATTAAGGACAGCTCAGTTTCCAGTTCCCCTAAATTCATCAGAGTTTCCGCCTCGTTTTGGCGAAGGCCTCGCTCAGGTCGTCTTTGGGTTTGCCTTCCGCGAGCTCGATCTTGTCCATGACCAGCGTCAGGCCGGAGCCCTCCTCATCCAGACGCAGGGTTTTCACCTTGCCCGTCACCAGGACGGTGACCGTCTCATTGATGGTGAGATCCCGGAGGCCGGCGGGCTCCTTCAGGCTGTCCTGGCCGAAGTCGAAATTGACCCGGCGCCGCCAATCTTCGTTTACCGATGGTTCAGGGGCCTCAGCCCCTTTCTTCTTAGCCATAGGACCCATCCTCTTTGAAAATGGCGGGCCGCTTCTCCAGATCAGCCCCGCATTTAGGACAGAATTTGTTTCCGTCCCGATAGATCCGGGGATCAGGCCGGAACACCAGGCCGCATTTCAGGTTCGGACAGTGGACCACGGAATCTTCGTCAGCCATTTACACGCTCACCTGTTGCGGCGGGGCTTCCGGCGCCTTGGGATTCACCTTGGATTTGACGGGAGGTTTCCGCTTGGCCTTCGCCGCCTTTTTTTTGTCCGCCGGCATGGTGGGGGCCGGCGCCCCCGGCTTGGCATCCCGTTTCTGCCCCGCGGTCGCCTGTTCAGCCTCCATCTTCTTATTCAGGCCGATAATGGCCGCGGTGAGGACGGGGCCCGGTTGCAGGCACTGGTAAAGGTCGTCCATCTTTTCCACCGGCGTGCCATCCTCGAAGAGGGGATAGCCATTGTTGTCGAACATGATCTTGGGGAGCGGAGTCTCTTCCCCCTGGCCCCGGTTGCGGAACCACTCCAGGGCCTCATCCCGCACGGCCCGAAGTTCCGGAGTGGAGAGAATTTTCTTGATTTCTTCCTCAGAATTGAAGGGCAGCCCGGTGATGTGGACAAAGGCCCCGTTGGTGAGCTGTGCAATGTGGCCCCCCTCCCGGATGATCTTCCCTTCCTCATTTTGCTTGGGGACCACCACCCAACTCCGCTCAACCTCGAGCATCCCGAAACCCTTCGTCCAGATTTTTTGCGCCATAACCTCTTCCTTTCACCGCGTCACAGGACGCTAATGTTTATTCCCCGTAAACCGTCAGCTCCAGGCTGACCTGGGTCGGAGCACCGCTGATCTCCACTAGGGGGCCGTCAGCAGCCTCGGAGTAATCCCCCTGGAAGACCAGGAGCTTGTGGTTGGCCGAGTCGTATTTGTACACGTAGCCGTTGGCCGGCTGTTGGATGTGAAAGCGTTTGATAGCCTTGACGCCGAACTTCGCGGCCGCGGGCAGGGGAACCCCGCCGGCCGGATAGGTTTTGGCCCCATCCCCGAAGGTAATGGTCGGGAAGGACAGAATCAGCGGTATAGGCGGGAAATGCCTGTCCGCCAACGGTAGGGTGACAGTCACATCATCAGCAGTGAGGTCAGCCATATTTTTATCTCCTTCAGGAGGGCCCCGGCTACCCGAGGCCCCTCCGGTTAACTTTTACTTGGTCGGGAAAGTGGACGGGGTCCGGTTGACCACCTTGGCCGTGTTTTCCTCACTTTCAGCCCGGTTGTGCCAGCAGAAGAAGGGCTGGAAGTCCCCGGCAATGCCGCCGCCCCCGGCTGCCTGCGTGGTGATCTCGATGGCCACCTGGTCCATGGGGTCCAGGTCGGCCTTCCCTTTCGGCTGGAGACCGGAATAGGGGGCTTCCGCCGCCACCACAAGGTTATCCACGTCCACCACATACTCCACCCCGGCCAGATCGCCGTCCTCCAGGTTGATGGTGGCCAGGGCAACCTTACTGCCGGAGTCGCCCCCGGGGTATTTGTAGAGAGTCAATACCCCCTTGGCGGTTTGAGTGTCATAATCGAACGTCACTGTGGGACAGAAGCCGAAGCGGGTCACGCACATCGGCTCCCGGGCGGTTTTGGTGAGGATCGCCCCCACAGCAGCTTCCAAAGCGATGGCCGCAGCCATGCCGTGGTCGTCATTGGCAGAATCCACGACCTCTCTTTTGTAAGTGCCATACATACCTGTGATCCTCCTTCTCCCCTCGATTAGAGGGAGTCAATCACGATGATCTTGGCCTTGCCGTCGTCGGCGCTGTCCCACACCGGGCCGATGCCGATGATCCCGTACCAGGCGCAGGCCTGGGTCCGGCCAAAGTCGCTCTGATAGTTGGTGTCCAGGCGCAGGTGCGGGGTTTCGGCGGTGATGCGGGCCACCGCGTCGTCACCGAATACCACGGCTTGGCCCAGGTAGGGGGAAGTGCCGGCCACATTGGAGAACGCCAGGGCCCGGTTGCACTCCACCCACCGGATGCGTTCCGTCATGCCCATCTCGCTCTTGAACACAAAATCGCCCTTGCCCAGGTATTTGTGCCATTCCTGCCAGTAGCGATCCTGTTTCAGAGAGCGCAGGTTCTTGTTGGCCGAAATTCCCACGAAGTTATCCCCTTCGTAAGGCGGGCAGTGAATGGTGTCCCGGAGATAGTCGGCCAGGATGGTGCAGTGATCAAAAGTCAACCCCGCCGGAGCGACCTGGGTGGGGGTGCCGTTGGTGGAGAATTCGCCGGTGGACAGCCCGGTGGGGGTGAAGCGGATCTTCACCGCGGTGGAGTCCAAGAAGCCCAGGGCGCTTTCCGTGTCCAGGGCCTCCTCCATTTGGGTCTTGAGAGCCTTCTGGAGTTCGTCTTTGATGTTGAACTTCGAGAGGCGGTACATCAGGTTGGTGAACTCGACGCCTTCCCCCATCTCCACCACCTTGATTACCCGGTTCCCGAAGGCCAGCTTCCGGATGGGGATCCGGTTGGTCTCCTGGAGCCGGGAAGAGGGGGAGTTGGGCAGGCGTTCAATGTGCATGATATTTACCGCTTCTCCCGCATTGGGTTTGAAATTGATCCCGTGCGGGTGCGTGAAAGGCGCCACGATACAGGCCCCGGCCGCCACCCGTCTCAGCTTGTTGCTGAGCTGGTGGTTCTTATAGATGCCGAGGGCCGCGTCATAGGTCCAATTCATGGCAGAGCCAGACATGGTTTACCTCCGTCAAAGTGTGCGTTGTTCCCTGGCCGCCTCGAAATCATCATCGAGGTTGCCGGGCTTCTCCTTTGGAGCGGTCCTGGGGGTGTGGCTTCCCCGGCCCAGGACCGCATTGTCGTTTTGGTGTTGGCGGGCGGCCTCTTCCCGCTGCTTATCCGTCTGGACCGCCTGGCCCACGCGGGACCTGACCTGCCCGACCACCCACTCCACCTGTTTCTCCAGGGGCTCCTTACTTACTTCTGCCGGAACCTTCCGGGCGAAACGGTCAAAGAGGATGTAATCGGCGCTGTCCTCATCCCCCATGCTCAGGCCGGCCTTTTCTGCCAGCGATACAGCTTGATCCCAAACCCGGGCCGCGGTCTCGGCCTCACCCCTCTGGCGTTCGGCTTCCCGTTCAGCCCCCATCTGCTTCTTGACGACCTTGGCGATTTCCGCCTCGCTCATGGTGGAGGTTGAGAAACCGGCTTCCAGCAAGGCCTCGGCGTTGGCCTCGGCCCAGGCTTCGGCTACCTGGTCCGCATAATCCGGATCACTCCGGTCAAGCTCGGTGATCTTGTCCAGGGCCTTCCGGTTGGCAGCCTTGGCCACCGCTAGCAGTTTGGTCTTGCGCTCCTCAGGGCTGACCGGCGGCTCCGGCGGCTTTTCTTCTTCCCCTTTCTCAGCCGCCTTGAGCTCCTCGAGTTCGCGTTGCAGGGCTTCCCGGGCCGCAGCCTCCTCAGAGGCCTTGGTGGTAGCATCGTGCATCTTGCGCTCGGCTTCCTGGTAGGCCCGTTCCGCGTCCTCGTGACTCTTGTATTTGAGCTTCGGGGGCTCCCCTCCCTCTGGAGGTTTCTGTTCCTCTCCCTCCCCCGTCTCTTCCTCCTCGCCCATTCCCGGGCCAGATACCTCTTCCTCTTCTTCCTCTCCCATAGCCGGATGGCCGCTCAGAACCGGATGCTCCAGTTCGTCGTCCATCAGGTTCTCAGGAGGCATGAGGGCCGGAGTTACCTGGGTGTCCGTCCGGGTTTCGGTGGTTTCTTTTTCGCCTTCGCCTGCCATTGCCCTGTCCTTTCCGGCGGGTGTCCTTGCGGGCCGCCTTGTGGGGGCCAAAAAAGAGAGGACAGTCCAGATGGTCTAGGCACCTAGACTGCCCTCTCAGTTTCGCTTGCGTCCCCCCACCGTTGGCCGACGGTCGGGAGAACCCCTCATTGTATGCTCAGCCGGTATCCCGCATGGGGCGGCGTGAGTCCTTATTATCGTTTTAGTCCGTTTTCGATAATAAAAATCCCTTAAGTATCGCGGTCGATAATACTCATCAGCTGCGGCCCCATGGCCATCCTGGCCACCTTTTCCGCCAGCCGCGGCTTAAACTCCAGGTTCTCACGAAGAGCCCGGATCGGCTCTTCCAGGGCTTGGCAGACAGGATCATCCTTAGCCAATTCCAGGAGCCGATTCCGGTATTGCTGGAGCCATATTTTCAGAACTTGGCTGTTGTCGTGCAGCTCTTCACTGATCAGCCAGGCGTTCACCAGGACGTTATTCAGCCGTTGCCTGGCCTTGCTCGCCTGGACTTCGGCTTTGGGGGCCTGAGGCCGGCCAGTACTGAAATCAACTTCGACCCCACTCGTTCCCAAAATTGAATGGTCCATTTACTGTAATCCTTCTTCCGGGGTTTCCGTCTCGCGGGCCTTTTTCTCAAACAGCAGGGCTTGCGCCCGCTTGGCCGCCGCTTCGCCGTGCGCCTTGTCAGCCATGGCGCCTTTCTGCAGGGCCAGGTTTTCGGCCTCCATCGTCCTGGCCTCATCCAAGGCCCGCTTTTGCGCGATGGCCGCATCTTGCAGGCCCTGTTGAGCCTGATCAATCTCTTGGGCCTTGGCCTCATCCACCACGACCCCCTCATCCTTGAGGTTGAGACGGCGCTCGATGGACTGCAACAGCTGGTAAGGCTTGAGGTAAGGCGCGAAGATCCTGGCCCGGTCACCGTCGAACAGGGGCAGAATCACGTTGGCCAGGGCCTCAATGACCTCCTGGTTGCGCATCAGGGTGGCCACCCCGGACACCTTAAAAGAGCCGGTGGTAAGAAGCGGCAGCCGCAAGCCGGTAGGGGCCGTATCATCCCGGTATTTCTCCGCATAGTCCGCAAATTTCGGCCCCATGGCCGCCAGTTCTTTGTAGGTCATGTTGACGGTGATGGTCTCAGCCCCGGCCAAGATCGCGTTCAGGGCCCCGTCCTCGATATTCTCCCCCATGAGGCCCATGACCGTCAGGGATTGCTCCAGGTTTTGGGCGCTCTCCCGGGCGGTCACCTGCTGACGCCACCCGGGGAGCCCCTGGGCGGCGTAGTTGATCATGACCCCTTCCTGGAAGCGTTGGTCGGCAAAGTTCATGTTGGCCAGCACATCGCCGGTGTTGGACTTGCGCTCCACCGTGCGCACCACTTGCTGGCCGTTGGCGCTCCCATGGGTCAGCCACAGGTGGCCGGGATAGTCGTCAATGTCCTCCTGATCAATCAGGGAGGTAATGTCCACCTCGACGGGAGGATTGACGGTCCAGTTCAGGTTATCCACGTGGAGGGCCAGAAGGTTGCACATCATGTTCCAGAGGCTGATAATGCCCTGCAACAGGGAACGGCCGTCAAACCTTAACAGGTGAGGGAGCGCCGAGAAGCCCGTCCCCGGCCACCGCAGGGTAGGGTAAGGACTCTGTTTGGGGATGCGCACCACCCGGTTGCCCACCACCGTATAGGTGGCATTGGGGAGCAACATTTCCCCCCGCTTGTCCAGGACCGTGCCCCAAAACTCCGAGGTCAGAACCTTGGTGCGGAAGGCCGATTGCTGCCAAAGCATGTCCTGGCGCCGCCGGATCTCGGTTTGCTCCAGGTCCGGGTTATCCTGGGCGGAACCCCAGGTACCCCCGGGCCCGCAGGCAGGGACGTTGACCATTATCCCCTGCTTCTCATATTGCTTGAGAGCGTAATAGTCCATCCATTCCTGGTGGATCCAATACATGCCCGATTGCGGCCGCCGGCCCACCGAATCCGGGTCCCGCTGGATCAAGGCCGGCGGCACCAGGATATAGTCCAGGCCCCGGCCCGGGCGCCACACCGGGATCATCTCCATGCTCTGGCCCACCGCCGCCCCCATCCCGCAGGCGTCGATGAACTGAATGGGGAAATTGGCATAGGTCCGGGAGAGCATGAGGTTCATGGTCTCACGCCAGAAATCCGCCGCTTCCTTGTCCTGTTCGTTCTCGATGCTGAGGAACTGCGGCTGAAAAGCCTTGCGGACGATGGCCAGGAAAAATTGCACCGAAGAAAAGGGCTTGGGGACCACCACCCGGCTCTGCCAGGACTCTTTCAGGGCATAACCCGCGGGCTCTTCTTCCTGGTAAACGTCCCAGCACTCTTTCTGCTTGCGCCGGATCTCCCGCATGGCGCTCACCGACTGGTGCACGCAATCATCCAGGAAGCGGACGAAATGGGCCTCATCCTCACCCGCGTAGGCCTGAGCCGCTTCTTCCCGCTCCGCCAGTTCCTGCTCATCCGGCTCCGGCGGTTCGACGCTTTTGACCTCCAACTGATTGCGGAGACGCCGAATCCCTTGCGTGGGGTCTTCCGGCTCAGCCACAGGCATTACTATTTCCCCCCGCTCTTCAACTGGTCCGTTACCTTCCGGAAAGGATTGTAAGTCCTGTCCACCTGGTCCAGCTTCTCAGTGATGGGCTTGGTCACGCTGTCCAGGATAGACAGGCTGCCCGTCGGGGTCTCCTTAGTCGGACTGGTCGAGAGATTCCCGGTCGGGGTTTCCTTAATCTCGATTTCGGGCTTTTTGGGCTCCATCTTCCCCTCCTACAGCTTCTTTAAGCCCCCGGTAGGGGTATGTTTGACCTTGCTCTTGCCCGCCTTGTTCAGGGCCGCGGCCACCGCCTGCTTGTCGGCCCGCTTCTTGCCGAATTTCGCCTTGGTCTTGGCGTAAGTTTTGCCACCATGAAACTCCGAAATGTTCTCGGAAATGACTTTCTTGGATGAGCCTTTTTTCAGGGGCATCTCATCTCTCCCAATTTATCCGGTCGTAACCTTTCCGGTAGGCATCCGAAACGTGCCGGCAGACGGCCAGATCCCCGGTAGGATAGGGCGGCTCTCCGTTCCAGCCGTTTTCCGGGATGCAGGGCTCGCCGTTGACGATGTTCCTGAACCCCTCCCGCCCGGTCATATTCCCGGCCTCATCCTTGCCCTCGAAAAACCGGACTTCCTTCCAGCCGCTAAACCCCGACGTGTTGCTGTCCAACCTGAGTACCTCCTACCGCGTAGCTGTTGGCCCGTTGTTTCGCTTTCATGGCGGCTTGACGGGCTCTCCCTCGGGGAATCTGGCTCAACCGGGAGGGCAGCAGCACGCAAACCGAATTGGCCCAAGCGTCGCCAATGTGGGACCACTCATCCTTTTCTGGCAGTTTGCTGATTCTTTGCCCCTGGTTATTGACCTTGTAGTGCCAGCCGCCGCCCAGAGCCCGGTCCAGGAGGGAGTTATCAGCTGAGAGGAGGACCATGGGCTCCCCTCGTTCATCGGAGGCCCGCAGGACTTTCGGCAGATGTTGCTCTATAAAGGCCCATTGGGTCGGCCCCCCCTCGAAAAAGCAGCCCGGGAAAGCCCTCTCCACCTTCTTGGAAGCAGATTCGAGTCGGCTGGACTGATCCATGTTCTTCATGGAGCGGTCACCGCCGATCCGCCAGGCCCGGGCCTTCCCCCGCCACCGGGGGCTCTCGATCATGGGGATCACCAGGAGCTCCAGCAGCGTCTCAATGTCGGAGCCCAGGAGCCGCAGGGTGTCCAGGAAAATCAGCCGGTTGTTTTTGGTGATCTGGCCCAGGACACAGGAAGGGTTCCCCCAGGCGTCGAAGAAGGCGAAGCACTCCAGCCCGGGCGCGGGCTCCAGGCGGAACTCGGACAGGTGGCGCAGACGGTTATAGGTGGGGGTAACCTTGATCCCGAGAGGAATGGTGGCAAAATCGCCCTTGACGTACCGGGCGTAGGCAGAGGGATCGTCCTTGTTTTCCCCGTAAGGAACGTGCCACACCTGTTTCTGGATCAGGGGGAACTCGGGATCGAAGTCGGGCTCCTCGATGAACACCCGGTAGCTCCAATGGGTGTCGTCCGCGGGGTTCATGTCCACCAGGAGCCGGCCCTTGGTATTTTTGCTCCGGACGGCCCGCACCACCGAAACCTTGTAAACGTCTTCCGAGAGGCCGGCATTGGCCTTATCCGCGATGGGCGCCGGCTCGTTCAGCCAAATCAGGGAGTAAGCGGAGGAGCCCTTGAGTTTTTCCAGACTGGCCGGGTCGTCGATACCGAACAGGTCAACAGTAATAACCGGAATACCCGGTAACCTGATGGTCAGTTCTTTGTAGTCGTTCTTGAAGCGGTAAAATTTGGTGGGCTTGGGAAAGAATTCCCGGAAAAACTCTTGTATTGAGGGGACAATGCTTAATTTGATGTTCTCTAAAGTGTCACGGACAATGGCGACCCTGATGGGAATGCCACATTTGGCTGCATGAGTTATCATGGCAGCTATGCAACCGAAGGTTTTCCCTTCACCTAGAGGCGCAATTAGGATCGTTATTGTCTTGTCGGACCATATAAAATCCTGAACAGTAGGTCCGAAAGTGTCAACAAAGTTAACCCGCATGATAAAGCGATAAAGTGTAAAAAAATAAAAATCAAGGACAAAATGAGGTCTTAACGGCGGGAAAAACAGGTAGGCAGGCTAAAACAACACAATTAGAAGGAAATTACAATAATTATTTTTTCATAATAGAATTTAATTATGCTGGCAAGTCCAAGACCCTCGAGGACATCGAAATTTTATTAAAAATTGATTTAGCTCTTCACATATTAGAGCTCATCATTTATTGAATCTCTAAACATGTTTTTAAAAAGTTGAGCCAATAAAAATGATATTAAAATAAAAATATAAATGATAATGCTGAGAAGAAAATCAATTTCTATTTTAATTAAATGAATATATGAAATTAAAGGAATCATAGAGATAAGGCAAGCTAACAATATAAGCGTAAATCTCGTAAGAGAATCGTAATATCTCATAAATATTAGGATAGGAATAACTATTATTATTGGAGTAGCCAAGTATATAAATATATTAAAAGATTTTAATAACAAAAAACTTAAAGATAATGAGATAAATAAATTAAAAGAAAATTCGTATAATTGATATAGTATTGCATATTTTGATAAATTCAATTTTAAAATATTTTCGTCTATTCCTTTCGGAACCATTTTTTCTTTGAGATGATATGGCCAAAAGATTTTATTCGCTATTGGATCCTTTCTTTTTACAGAAACTTCCTCTATCCAATGCCTCAGTCCATCAATTAGCAAACCAATGGTTAGTGGTAAAATAAAAAGATACAAAATTAATATAAGATATGGGTATGTATAATTGTTACTTGTGTTGAAAAACAATGCTATAGGTTCTTTCCCAAGTTTATAAAACCAAAAATATAACGTTAAAGATAATGGTATTCCAGGTAAATATGAACAGAGCAAATAGGGAATTTCTAAATGCGGAAAAAACATAATATATTATTCCCTTTATTACTAAATCTATTTAAAGATGTCTTTAGCAAGAAACATATTGACACTAAGGTGGCCTCATACGCGCGGCATTGTTCCCGAAATAATGTAAAGCCTATGCTGGCAGCAGGTATTGCAGAGTGATTTCCCATACGGCACACCTCGCAGCGGTACCCCTGACCGTGACCCAAGCCAAGCTATTCTAGTTTTTTTGCCGGCCTGTCAACAAGCTTCTCTGCCACTAAGTAGTCTTCGACTTTACGCACAAGAACAGTAACCACACGCTGGGATGATC
>CAZLRL010000041.1:0-11646 GCA_964561645.1 uncultured Desulfobacterales bacterium | reverse complement strand
AATCCACCAGGTGGCGTAGGTGCTGAATTTATATCCCCGCTCGTATTCGAACTTTTCCACCGCTTTCATCAAGCCGATGTTGCCTTCCTGGATGAGATCCAGAAACTGGAGGCCCCGGTTGGTGTATTTCTTGGCAATGGACACCACCAGGCGCAGGTTGGCCTCCACCAACTCCCGCTTGGCCTTCTCGGCCTGGTATTCCCCTTTGCGGATGCGCTCCAGCACCCCCAGGGTGCGGTACGGCGTCAGACCCAGCTCCTGCTCCACCTTTTTGAGGCGCTTGCCCTCCCGGCCCCAGACCTGTTCCATTTCCTGGAGACGTTCCAGGGGAACGCCCTTGGGCGAAGTTAAAGGTAGACCCTTGCGCAGATCCCGCATGAGAGCCCGGAATTTCTTGGCCGACAAGCCCGTCTCCCGCAGGATCGCCTGGAGTTTCTTCTGGCAATCACGAATAGTGCGGTAATGGCGCAAAAGTTGGCTGAGCAGATTTTCCAGGTGATGGGCTTCCAGGCGCAGGTTTATCAAACAGTCCACCAGGCGGCTGCGGGTGGCGGCCAATTTCTGCTCCAACTGGTTTTTGGCTTCCGGATCACCCTTGGCGTTGGCCAGCTCTTTTTTGATCTCCCGCAGGCGCTCTTCCTGGGACCTGAGTTTCTGAACCAGCTTGTGAAACTTGGATTTCTGGGAGGTATGGTCAAGCTCGGGGTCCTTGTCCCCAAAATTGTCCACCGACGTGTCGGGGGTCAATTTTTCCTGTTCCAGACGGTGCACCAGGGCCAAAATCTCCTGTACCGCCCAGGGCACCTCCAAAACCGCCTGTAAGACCTCTTTCTCCCCCTCCTCGATGCGCTTGGCAATCTCCACCTCACCTTCGCGGGTAAGGAGGGAGACCATGCCCATCTCCTTGAGGTACAGGCGCACGGGGTCATCCAGCTTAACGGTGGTCTCGGGCTCCATGGCCAAACCGACTTCCCCCTCTTCTATGTTCAGGTTGTGGGAGGTTTCCCCCGATGGCAAAGGCAGGTCGTCCAGGATGAGAACGTCCTTGGCCGGCTCATTCAGGAAATTGTCGGCAGTGAGAGATTCACTGAATTCTTCCACCGTGATCAGGGCGTCTTCGTCATCCATTGGCATAATGTTGGAAAAGCCATCCATACCCCGTTTACTCATCCATTTTCTCCTCTTGTGGTAAGGGGCGTTTTCAACGCCTCGAGTTGCCAATCAATTTCCTGCCCGCCAAGTTTATTTAAGGGCCGCCAGTTCCTGATTAATTTTCATCATTTGCTCTTGTAAGAAAATATCATCGCTGTCCCGGGCCAACTTCTCCCTCAAAGCCTCCCTGGCCCGTCTGAGTGGCCGTCGCCGGAAGATTCGCCGCCAGTCATCGAAAGCCTCGTCAGCCAAACTTGGTTCGAATCCTTTCTCTCCCACTAACAAGGCGCAAAGTTCGCGTTTTAGCTGTTCACCTTCTACTTGGTCCACTAGAATGCTCACATCCAGATCCCCATGGTTGGAATAATGGCTGCAGATGAGCTGAACTAAATTCTTCAGATCCGGGTCCTCGAATTCCTCGACCCATTCCGCCAGCTCCTCGGTGGAAACCCCGCCTGGGTTTTGTAAGAGCCACCGTAGTAAGTGCCTCTCACGGTTTATCATGAGGCCTTTGCCTGTATCCCGCCCATGCCGGAAGGCCGGGGCCGTCCGGGACAGGCTCAGGCGCAGGTCGGCTTCCGCCACGCTGAGGCGTTCGGCCGCGTACTTGAGCCACAAGCCCTGTTCCACCGGGTCCTGCAGGGCCTGGAAATAGGGCCGCAGCTCTTCGGCCACCTTGACCCGGCCTTCGATGGACAGGCCGTGGGTGTCCACCAGGCTGTCCAGCAAAAAGTTTAACCAGGGCTGGGCCGCGTCCCAGGGATCGGTAAACAGCTCCGGTCCGTGAGCCTGGACGTAGTTGTCCGGGTCCATGCCGGAGGGCAAAGGGATGACCCGGACCGGCAAGCCTTCCTGGCCGAACAGCGGAAAGGACCGGCACATGGCCTTGGCCCCCGCCGGGTCGCCGTCGAAGACCAGGACCACCCCGGAGGCCAAACTTTTCAGCAGGCGCACCTGCTCCCGGGTGAGGGCCGTACCCAGGGTGGCCACCACGGGCTCCACCCCATGCACCCGCAAGGCCAGCAGATCCAGATACCCTTCCACCACCAGGGCCAGGTCCTGCTTGCGCATAGCTTCCCGGGCCTGGGGCAGGCCGTAGAGCAGGCGGCCCTTGGAATAGAGCGGGCTTTCCGGGGAATTGAGGTACTTGGGTTCCCCGTCGGCGATGATGCGGCCGCCGAAGGCCACCACCCGCTCCTGGCGGTCGAAAATGGGAAACATGACCCGGTCCCGAAAGCGGTCGTAGTAGCCGCCCGAGGCCCGGGGGGCCAGCAGCCCCACTTCCGCCGCAGCCTCCACGGCAAAACCCTTGTGCTGGAAATGGCGCCGCAAACCGTCCCATCCCGGGGGCGCATAGCCCAGGCGATAGGTCCGGATGACCTCGGGGGTGAGGCCCCGGTTGGCCAGATAGTCCCGGGCCCCGCCGCCTTTGTCGCCCTCCAGGGTGGCCTGGTAAAAGGCCAGGGCTTCTTTATGCAAGTCGTAAAAAAGCTGGCGCTTCTTGGCCCGGCGGGACTCTTCCGGCCCCAGGTCCCGCAGGGCCAGGGTGATGCCGTAACGCCGGGCCAGCTCCATGGCCGCCTCAGGGAAAGACAGGCGCTGGTACTGCATGACAAAGGAGATAACGTTGCCCCCGGCGCCGCAGCCGAAGCAATAGAAAATGCCCTTATCCGGAGACACGGTGAAGGAGGGCTTGGAGTCGGCGTGAAAGGGGCACAGGCCCAGGAGATTTCGCCCCTTGCGCTCCAGCTTGACGTACTGCCCCACCACCTCGTCGATGGAGGCAACGTCCCTGATTTCCTGGAGCTTGTCGTCCGGGATATAAGCCATAGGTAGCTGTGAGCTTTGGGCTATAAGCTATAAGCCTTAAGCTGTAAGCCTTAAGTTTTTAATTTCGGACTTTGAACTTTTTACCATGGATGCCTTGGTCCGAATTTATTTATGTTGGGGCGGGCGCCTCCCGCCAATTCCCTTATATCGCTATATTGCCGTAGGGCGGGCGTCCCCGCCCGCCAGCGTTCATGAATGTTCAGCTATTCGCAGGGTGGGCACCGCCCAACATTCTTTCCTCTTGTTCCCAAGCTCCTGCTTGGGAACGCCTTGCCCGCCAAGCTCTGCTTGGCACTGGTGATTAAACTTCCAGCAAATCAATATCCAAAACGCCGGGCAAGCCCAAATAATTCCTGGCGCTGGAATACAGCCAGTCCTCCGGCTTTTCCGCCAGCCCTGCCCTCACCGGATTATAATGCACGTATTCGATCTTTTGCCGCAACATCTCCTCAGAACTGATCAGTTGGGGATGAAACCCTTCCTGCCAGACCTGATGGTTGCTGCCAACTTTGTGCTTGCGCCTGTAAAACCTCAACTGATTCAGCAACCAGTCCTTGTTTTCTTGCTCTGCCAGTGAAATTATTTGTCTCGCCGTATGACTTTTAAATTCCTTAATGATTTTCCCCAGATTTTCACCTTCACTTATTAAATGCAGGTGATTATCCATAATAACATAGGCGTATATTTTCAATCCTTTATGTGTTCTGGAAAAGTTAATGGACTCTACCAATACATCAAAATAAGCTTTTCTAGTAAATATCGGCAGCCATTCGATTACAGTAGAGGTAATAAAATATATCTGATCATTCTCAACAATCTTATATCGAGTTCTCATCTCGGTCAGTTCCAAAGCAGAGCTTTGGTTCCAAGTGCGTTCCCAAGCAGGAGCTTGGGAACGAGGATAAAATGGGTATCATTTTATCTATCTTGGTTAATTTCAAACCTATTCCCGCAAGTTATACAATCATAGGAATGAGTATGCTCCGAAACAGTTCCGTCTCTCCTTACATAGCCTCTTGACTTCATTTTACTTCTAGGGACGTTTGCTAAATCTGCCTTACAGACAGGGCAGTACTTTATGTCAGGTTGTGGACCTGTAATGTTTGCCATTTAACTCTCGTTGTTTATCAGTTATCTCAACTTAAACTCGTTCCCAAGCTCCTGCTTGGGAACGCCTTGCTCGCCAAGCTCCTGCTTGGCTATCCTGCTTGGCGCCCTATTCCTTCAAATCCACCAACGTCACCCCCGGGTTGACATCCCCATGCACCGCCTTGACCATGGCGTGCTGGCGCAGGTGGTCCCGGACCGCCCGTTTGAGGCGGCCGGTGCCCGTCCCGTGGATTATATCCACCCGTTCCGCGCCCTGCAAGATGGCCTGGTCCAATAACCGGTCCACCAGGGGCAGGGCCTCATCCACCCGCAGCCCCACCAGGTTCACCGAGGGCAGCTGCTGCGGGGGCGGGTGGTAGGTAACCCCGCCGGTGTGAACCTCGGGCTCGCCGCGGCCCGCGAGGGGAGTCACCTCCTCGGGCCGGGCCCTAAGCTTCACCTGTCGGGCCTGGACCGTCAGGCGGCCGTGTTTGTCCACTGCCAACACTTCTCCGGGCAGCCCCAGGGCCGGCAGAAAGATGCGCTGGCCCGGGCTGAATTCGGGGACCTCAACTTCGGGCTCAGGCGCGGGCGGCGTCAGGTCGGCCAGAATTTCAGCCTCCCGGGCGGAAAGCTCCTGGCGCAGGCGGCCCCAGGATTCCTCCCGGTGCTCCAATTTCTGGACAATTTCTTTGAACTCCCCCTCGGCCCGGCGGATGCGCTCCCGCACCTGGCGTTTTTCCTCCTCCAGGAAACGCTCCCGCTCCACGGCCACCCGCTCCCGCTCCCGGGCCAGCTCCTCTTTCCGCCGGGCCACCTCTTCCCAGGCCGCCTTGAGCTCCTCCCGCTCCCGGTGCAGGCGCTCCCGGGCGGACTCCACTTCGGACAGCAGGCGCCAGCCCTGCAGTTCCTCGGAATCGAGATAGCCCTCGGCCTCGGCCAGGATTTCCGGGGCCAGGCCCAGCTCCCGGGCCATGGTCAGGGCGTTGCTGGTGCCCACCACCCCGTAAGCCAGGCGGTAGGTGGGCCGCCGGGTCTTCTCGTTAAAGACCACGGAGACGTTTTCAAAGCCCGTGTCCTGTTGGGCGAATTTTTTCAGCAGCGGCAGATGGGTGGTCACTGCGCCCCAGGCCCCCCGGCGATAAAAGGCCCGGAGCAGGGCCAGGGCCAAAGCACCCCCCTCGGTGGGGTCGGTGGCGGTCCCCAGTTCGTCCAGGAGAACCAGGGCGCGGCCGGAAAGCTCGGCCAGCATGCCCAGGTCCCGCTTCAGGTGGGCCGAAAAGGTGCTGAGATTTTGGGTCAGATCCTGGGTGTCGCCGATGTCGGCAAAGACCTGGGTGAAGGGGCTGAACTCGCTCCCTTCAGCCACCGGCACGGGAACGCCGCTTTGCACCATGAGGGTGAGGAGCCCCAGGGTCTTCAGGGCCACGGTCTTGCCCCCGGCGTTGGCCCCGGAAATGACCAGGAAGCGCTTTTCAGGAGTTAACTTAAGGTCAATGGGTATGGTTTGGGGGGCCTCCGGATGTTCTTTTTCCAGGGCCAGGAGCAGGGGGTGCCGGGCCTGGCGGAAATCCACCGGGCCGCTGCGGGTGAGGATGGGCTCAATGGCCCGGTAATCCCGGGCGAAGCGCGCCTTGGCGGCAATGGCGTCCAGCTCGGCCAAAGCCTCCCGGTTGCCGGCCAGCTCCGCCGAGGCGTGGCGCACCCGGTCGGTCAGGAGCCGCAGCACGTTTTCCTCTTCCCGCTTTTCCCGGTTGGCCAACAGGTTCAGGGCGTTGTTCTGCTCCACGATGGCCAGGGGCTCTATAAACAAGGTGGCCCGGGTCTGGGAGGCGTCATGGATAATGCCCGGAATCGACCCTTTGTGATCTGCTTTGATGGGAATGACATAGCGCCCGTGACGCTGGGAAATGGTGGGGGTCTGAATAACGTGCTGGTAGTGCCCGGAAAAAAAGGTCTGCTTGATCTGTCGGTTCAAGGCTTCCCGGGTGTCGGCCAGCTCCCGGCGCACCCGGGCCAATTCCGGTGAGGCTTCGTCCAGGATGAAATTGTGGGGGGAAATACTCTGCTTGATGGCGCCCTGCAGATCCCCCAGATCGTGCAGCCCTGCGGCCAGGCGGTCCAGAGCCGGAAGCTGCTCCCCGCCCTGGGCCAAATACAGCCGTACCTTGCGGGCCAGACGCAATACCTGGAGAATGTCGTTGAAAGCCTGGGGTGGCAGGAAGCTGCCCGGGACTTTGGCCTTGGTGAGCCAGGAAGCCAGGTCCGGAAAATCAACGAGGGGGATATCCCCATAGCAGGCTTCCAGGTCCTGGAGTTCCCGGATTTCGGTGAATTTTACTGCGAGCGCGGCGAAATCGGCCGAGGGACGCAGTCGACCCAGAAAAGCCCGGCCCCGGCGGGAAGCGGCATAGGGCTGGATAAGGCGTAGAAGCCCCGGGAATTCCAGGGCCTTCAAGGTTTCTTCAGGCATGCCGCGATGGCCCTCCGGGCGCCCCGGGGTATCAAGATCCCAAACGCCGGCGCACGATTTCTTGGACGACCTTGCCGTCGGCCCGACCGGCAAGCTCAGCCATGGCGGTTTTCATTACTGTGCCCATGTCCTTGGGGCTGCCGGCCCCTACCTGGGCGATGATGCGGGCGACTTCCGCTTCCAGTTCCTCGGGGGTGAGTTGAGCCGGCAAAAAAGAGAGGAGGACACTGAGTTCCTCCTCTTCTTTGCTGGCCAGGTCCTGCCTGCCGGCTTTTTGATATTCCGCTGCGGCGTCCCGCCGCTGCTTGGCCTGGCTGTTAATGACCGCCAGGATTTCCGTCTCACTGAGGGGGTGTTTCAACTCCACCTCTTTGTTGCGGATGGCTGTCTTTAACATCCGCAGAGTGGACAGGACCGTCTGTTGTTGACCTTTGAGAGCTTTCTTAAAGGCCTGATCTAACCGCTCTTTTAGGGAGATCATGAGCCCTCAAGCTTGCGTAGTTTCTTCAAAGCCCGTTTCTTGGCCGCCAAAACCTTCTTCTTGCGCTTGATACTGGGTTTTTCGTAGTGTTCACGCCTGCGAATCTCAGAGAGAATTCCTGCTTTTTCACACTGTTTTTTAAAGCGCTTAAGGGCGACCTCGAAAGGTTCGTTGGATTTCACCCTTACGCCGGGCATTCATTGTCCCCCCTCCCCTGTTCAAATAAAACCCGAAATACCGTTCTCCCGGATATGCGAAGAACGGCCAGTCATTTCCAGGTGATAAACCTCGAATTAAATATGTTTATCATTTGCAAGAGAACTGTCAAGCTTTTTTAACTCCATCCCAGATGGGTCAACAGTCGGGGAAGAAGTTCACCGGCTCGGCCGGTCAGCGCCACATCACAGTGGGCCGTGAGCGGGGTGGGATCAAGATTGATCTCCGCGATGCGGGCGCCGGACTGCCGGGCCCAGAGAGCGAAGGACGCGGCCGGTTGCACCACCGCGGAGGTGCCCACCACCAGCACCAGTTGGGTTCGGGTCAGCGCGTCTTCGGCTTGGCGCAGGAGCTCGGGGTCCAGGGACTCTCCGAACCAGACCACGTTGGGGCGCAAAAGCCCGCCGCAGTGCTCGCAGTGGGGCGGCAGGGGCAAAGGCACCCGGCGGTCTTCCGTGACCCGGCCGCACTCCAGGCAGCGCACTTCCCAGATGTTGCCGTGGATTTCGAGCAGCCGCCGGGAGCCCGCCAGGCGGTGGAGGCCGTCCACATTCTGGGTCAAGAGGAGAAAGTCCGGAATGCGGGCCTCCAGGCGCACCAGGGCTTCATGGCCCGGGTTGGGTCGCGTCGGGGCGATTTTCCCCCGCCGCCAGTCGTACCACTCCCAGACCAGCTGCGGATCCTGCTGAAAGGCCTGGGGGGTGGCCAACTGCTCCGGCCGAAAGCTGCGCCACAACCCTTCCGGCCCCCGGAAGGGGGGAATGCCGCTTTCCACGGAAATTCCGGCTCCGGTCAGCACCACCAGACGGTCCACCGCGGCCAGGAGTGGGGCTAATTCTGTGACACCGGCAACGTTGACGGCATTTTGGTCTTGCGGCATGACAAGGACTATCTGTTATAATTTTTTTAATTTTTTAAAAACTACCCAGGACGAAAAGAATGCTTAAATATATATAAAGTTAAAATGTATTTGAACCGAATTTTCAGGACAGAGAAGAAAGTTGGTACCGTTTCATAGATGAGCCTTCTCGCTTATAATAAAAACCGGGAGTCACCGGATGGGAGCTTTGTTTTCATGAAAAAACTCCTCCCTCTTCTGCTGGTCCTGTCGATTGTCTGTTGGGGCGGATCTTGCGCTCGTTCACGGGCGGTGGTCTCGCAAGAAGAGGCCCCTGCCAAAGAGAGTGCCGGATGTCAGATCGCCAAACTTCGAGCCCAGCTGCGCCGCTGCGAGAATAAACTGGAAAAGGCCGCCGGCGAGAGAACCAACTACCTGACCTACGCCGCCCGCTTGTCCTACCTTTTAGGGGAACTGAGCCCCAAGTTTGAGAAAATATACTACTATGAAATTGGCAAGGGTTATGGGGAAACCCTGGCCGCAGAGCAAGCCGGTTGGGCTGAGGGGCATTATTGGCTGGCCCTGAATCTTTGCGGCCTGGCGGAGATCAGCGGCGCCAAGCGCGGGCTCAAACTGGTGCCCCAAATCATTGAGCACATGGAGCAGTCTCTGGAGGTGAATCCCTCTTATGAACAGGCCGGAGCCCACCGGGTATTGGGCCGCATTTTTTACGCCTGTCCCGGGTGGCCCCTGTCGGTGGGAAACATGCACAAGTCCCTGGAACATCTTTCCGCGGCCGTGGCCCTGGCGCCGGAGAACAGCACCAACCACCTCTTCCTGGCTGAAACTTTATTAAGGTTGGGGAAAAAAGCAGAGGCCCGCCGGGAGTTGGAGCAGGTCCTCAAGGCCACCCGCCACGCTCATTGCCCCCATAATTTGGCAGAAGATCAACAGGCGGCCAGGCGGCTGCTCAAGGAGAACTGGTCCGAGAAGGCGGCTGCCAACCAGGCCCGGCTGCCTTGAAAGTCACGTCGAAGACCCTCACCTTGTCTTCTTTCCCCTGGTTGACAAGGAGAACAGATAACCAGCGTGCCAAGACCTGGGTAACCCTTGGCTGGTTCCAGGAACAAGGAAACCTCTGTCTTTCGTGTAGCACAGGCCCTGGCCGGGGCTTATTTGGCAATAAAAATCGCAACATTTTAAAAAAATTTTTTTCCAGCGCGGCTGGAGCCGGAAAAGTGCCATAAATTCTCCCCAAAAGTCGGGGCCTCAGGGTGGCTTGAGGAGCTGACCGCGGTTTCGTTCGGATAATAATTATGATTAACATAGGCGGGGGTGCCCCCCGTGGTACCCAAATTCCGGGGCCCAGCCGCCGGGAGGGGCGCAGAAAAATAAATCAGGAAATGTTAGGAATTGTTAAAGAGTTGGGGAAGGGAACCGATAAAGAAAGAAGAAGACGGCAATCCTCGAGTTGAGGGAGGGGAGATTCCTTGACAGGGAGAGCTGAAGCAACTACATTCAAGGCATAAAGAGAGCACCATGAAAATTACCGATGTAAAGGGCCTGGAGGTTGAACAGCTCACAACCCAGCAGGCCGACAAGGTGAGCGGGGCCCAGGGGCAGAAGCCCACGGAAACGGCCAGCGGGGAGTTGGACGTTATCCACCTGTCACCTCAATCCAAGCTGATGCAAAGGGCCAGCGAAGTCGTGTATCAGACTCCGGAGGTGCGGCCGGAAAAGGTTTCAGCCCTCCAGGAGTCTGTGCAGGGCGGCACCTACGAGGTAGATTCCCTCAAAGTCGCCAACAGTCTCATTGCAGAGATTATTCAGGAAAAGTAACACGTTAACGGACATTACTTTCCCAACCGGGCCCACGAGGGCCCGGTTTTTTTTGGACATTTTTGCCCCCGTTCCCAAGCTCCTGCTTGGGAACGCAAGTGGAACCAAAGCTCTGCTTTGGTAAATACCAAAGGCGGGAGGCGCTTTGGCTTTCCCGCCGTACATCTCTAAACAAAGAATGGTGCGTGAGACGCACCCTACATTAACTGTCCTGGTTGAGCATCACCAGGGATTCGGGCTTGCTACCAGGCTTTCGCTGATAATGTAACTAATTGATAATCTTATTTCTTTTTTACCGGAAACCGAAAACCGTTTTAAAGGCCGGACCAATCCGGATTCCCCCACAGTACCAGGTCCTGTCCCACCTGATGGAAAGAGACCCGGGACAGCCGGGGGAAATTTCCCCAAGGCAGTTGCGCAAAGGAGTCCAGGACCCGGAGGCCTCCCACCAGCACCGGGGCCACGGTGACGATGACCTGATCCACCAGTTGCGAGCTGATGAAACTGGTAATCACCTGGGCGCCCCCCTCCACCATCAACGAGCTTACCCCCATTTCCCCCAATTTGGCCACCAGGGCAGGCAGGTCGATGCCGCCGCCGGAACCCTCCGGCAGGCGGAAGACCCGGGCCCCCTGCTGCTCCAAATCCTGCTGCCGGGACAGCTCCGCCGAGGCCGTGGTCATCACCCAGGGGCGGTTGCCGTCCTTGAGAAGATTGGCGTAGGAGGGGAACCGCAGCCGGCTGTCCAGCAGCACGGGTTGCGGGTTCTGGCCAGGAACCAGTCGCACCGACAGGCGGGGATTATCCGCCAGGACTGTGCCGATGCCCACCAAAATGGCCTCGTGCGCGGCGCGTAAGCTGTGGGTGAAGGTTTGCGATTCGGTGCAACTGATGGCCAGAGGGTGGCCCGGCCGGGCCGCGATGGAACCGTCCAGGCTCTGGGCGTAAGTCAGGGAGACCAGGGGCCGGCCGTGCTCCCGGCGGCAAACCGCGCCGCTGGCGGCAATTTCCCGCAGCTTGAACAGCAGCACCTGGTCCTCGGTAAAGCTGCACGAGGGCTGATCCAAATCCAACAGGTGATGCAGGCGCTCCATTTTGGTGCGCAAGTATTGGCGATTATCCGGAGTCACCCGGATCATCAGGGGAATTCTTTCCGTGATCCCGATACCCAGACGCTCCAGGCTTTCGATTTTGTGGGGATTGTTGGTGAGCAAACGGATGGAGCGTATCCCCAAGTCAAAAAGGATGTGCGCGGCAATGTCGTAATCCCGTTCATCCGCCTGGTGGCCCAGGGCCAGGTTGGCGTCCACCGTGTCCAACCCCTGGTCCTGGAGATTGTAGGCGTACAGCTTTTTCAGCAGGCCAATCCCCCGGCCTTCCTGGCGCAGATACAAGAGCACCCCGGCCCCGGCCTCGGCGATCAAGCGCATGGACAGGCTCAACTGCTCGCCGCAATCGCAGCGGCGGGACCCCAGCACATCGCCGGTGAAGCACTCGGAATGCACCCGCACCAAAACATCCTTTTGACCCGCCACCTCTCCTCGCACCAGGACCAGATGCTCTTTACAATCCTGACAGCCTTCGTAAAGAAACATCTGAAACTCGCCCCATTCCGTGGGAAGGCGGGTTTTCGTTTTCAGGGTGACAAGGGGAGAGGGGTCACCCATGCGCATCCTCCTTTCTGAGGTTCGATGCTAATGTTTTACATTAAGGGCGCAGGGTTGGAAA
>CAZLRL010000040.1:0-11785 GCA_964561645.1 uncultured Desulfobacterales bacterium | reverse complement strand
CCGCAGGGATATTGGCCCATCTTCAGCCGGGCAAAAGACCGGAAGGCCAGGGAGTTTTCCAGATGCTCCTTTGCCCCGCTCACCCGCTTCGAACCCGCTTGATCACAATATTCCAGATAATCTTGCAGAAATACTTAACATCAGTCGTAACCGGCCTTTTTTGGTAGGCATCCAGGTATCTTTCTTCGGTCCGAAAAAATTCTTCCACGGTTTTTGGTCTGTCAGCAAAAAAGGGCGGCAAAAGCCCCGGTTTTACTTTACTATTTCTTTTCTTTTGAAGCGCCGCAGGATAGGTGCTTAGTTTATGCTCGCTCAGGGGTCGCACACCCACCAGTTTCAAATCTCCCCGCAGGTAATTGACCAACATGGGCAGTTCATCTATCCACAGTTTTCTGAGTATCTTACCCCAGCCGGTGATCCGAAAATCATTGATAATTTTGTCTCCGTCCCGGGTGCCGTGCAGGTTGAAGGCATATTCCTGGAGATACTCGGAAAAAGGATACATGGTCCGGAATTTATAGACCGTAATGGGTCTTCCTCCCTGACCGGTGCGTTGAAGCCGGACCAGCGGGCCGTAGGTGGAGTTCTGGTCCAGGCTGGGTCTCTTGGTCTTCCGGGCGATAAAAAAGAACCGGTGCCCGATCTCCTCCTCGGCCACGATTTCAAAACCGCAAAAGCACAGCCGCCCCAGGATCTCGGCCCGGGAGACCATCCGGTTTCTGCCCTTGGTCACGACAAAATAGAATTTTTGCAGCCAGGGCAGTTTGGGAAAGACCCGGCCCCAGATAAAGCTCAGGGCATAAAAGATCCCGCCCAAAAATCCCGGGTATTTGGACCGGTAATAATCGCGGTGCGTGGATATGGTATGGGCTTTGCCCACCAGGCAACCGCCCGGCCTTAATTTTTCATGACTCAGGAGAAAGTAGTGGTTGAGCCAGCGCATGTCGTTCAGTTTGTGCAGGTTGACGATCAGACCGGCCCGGCCCTGCTCCAGGAGGTTCAGATTGAACATGTTGTCCGTGCTAAAAAGCGCGCAGTCGGGTCGGTCCACTTGTTGAAGATCTACATGCGCGTTGATAAAAGCAAGAATCCTCGGGTCGAAAAAGTCCAGTGCGTGCCTCAGGCTGTCCTCGACCGGATTATTGACCGGGCCGACCGGAGCCGGATTAAGCAAGGCCCTGTCCCCTTGAAAATCAAGCCAGGCCTGGACCTGTTCCGTGTCATTCAGGTCCCCGTTTATCCGACTGTGGCGCCGGTAGTGTACGTAAAGCATGGAAACAAGACTTTCCATGGCCAGAAAAAGAGGAATCGGCCCCAAGGCCTGCACCCTGGATACCGGACCCAGGCGCAGAAAATAAATAAAAAAGGCCAGTCCCATAATCATGATCAGGGCGGTTTTTATCGCCGGCCCCAGGGCGCTGAAAAAGTCATCGAAATTATCCCGGTGAAATTTGCGGGTAATCAAGGAACTTGCCAGCCACAGTCCCAAGAGAATGAGCAGGATGTCATCGTGGTGCTGAGAGAGATAAAGTCCGCCCCGTTTGCAATAGGTGACCCCAAAAAACGCCCCCACCAAAAGCGCTCCGTCAAGGAAAAACAGGGGCCCGGAGATGCTGGCGGGAACGTATTTCATCGGAAGCCGGTCCGGAGGGGTCACCGGGCCCCTGACCCAGTGATAGAGGACCAGGCCGGCTGTCTCCAGAATCAGGAAGACAATGATGGGGCCATAGGCCATGGTCCGGGAAAAATGCATCATTTGCAGGCCCACGATGAGCAGGGAGAGAAAAAACAGCATGGCGATGCCGGTCTTGAGCACCAGGCCGGTCCCGGTGACCAAGGACAGGTGGGGAAGGCGGCTGAATTTGCCGGCCGCCAGGGATACGGCGAGCCAACCCAGGATTTGAAACTTCAGCAGATGATACTTGGACTCGGAAATGTTTAGATGCCCGTAGTTGAGTAGATGGGTCAGGCCAAAGGCCAGTAAAAGCAGCAACAAATCAGCGCAAATCAGGAAAATAAAGCGTACCATAATTCACCGCTTATCTTTTCCGGCATTAAAAGCAAGACCATCCAAACATGAAAATATAACTTCAAGCAACTGCATGGCCTGACAGAGTTAATTCAATGTATAATTTCGATATTTATCGCGCACACCCCTGACGGGGCGAATACGCTTCAAACACTCATGCTGTCCATGATTACTTTATTCACCTTATGGACGTCATACTTCTCCCTGGCAATCCGCAGGCTCTCTTTACCCATCTGTTCAGCCAGCTCCGGCTCCAGAATAAACCGCTCCATTGCTGTTGCCAGACCTTTGGGATCTCTGACCGGCACCAGAAAGCCGTTTTTGCCCTCCACCACCGTCTCCCGGCATCCCGGGGCATCCGTGGTGATCACCGGCCGACCCATGGCCATGGCCTCCATTGATGAACGAGGAACCCCTTCACGATAATAGGAGGGCAGCACAAACACCCTGGCGCCGGCGTAGGCCGGACGACAACCATCGAGTTGGCCCAGGTACTCTATCACCCCTGTTGACCGCCATTGCTGGAGTTCCGCCGCTTGAATACTGGCAGGATTGGGATCCAAACCGCCGACTACCTGCAACCTGGCCTGGGGATACTTCTCTTTGATTAAACACGCCGCCTGATAAAACTCACGCACCCCTTTTTCCGCCAAAAGCCGGGCGACCAGCAAAAAAACCGGCTCCTCAGGCAGGGGCTGGGGAGTGAACCACTCCAGGTCCACCCCTTGACCGTTGGTCATGATGGCCGGAACCTGCCTGGGCAAGAGACCTTGCTCGGAAAACAATGCCTGGTCATCAGGATTTTGAAAAATAACCCCACAACTTTGCTTGAGGGCCAAGCGATACAAGTTGCGCACCACGAAACCGACGAACTTCTGTTTCAGCGATCCATTGCCAAAGGCGTAGCCAAGCCCCGGAATCCAGGCGAATACCATGGGCCTGCCCGCCAGCCGCGCCGCCAAATGAGCATAAATAACCGGCTTGACTGTGTAGGCCAACACCCGCTCCGGTCTCTCTTGTTTCATTAACTTCCTGAGGGCCATCAGCGCCTGCAGGTCGCCGATAGGTGAAAGCCCGTGCCGGACTATAGGGGAATGACTGAATCGGACGCCGAGGGCAGACAGTTTCTGGACTGTTTCAGGAGTTGCCTCGGTGGCACAGGCGACCACCGCATGGCCCCGGGCCACCAGGGCCTTCATCAGCGGCCCTAAAAAATTAAGCAAAGACCGGGCACTTCCACTCACTAGCAGAAGGCGCATTATTAGGCTCCCCTACCAGAACAGAACCTTCATCCGCAAGATTATGGGCATATTCCGCCTTCCCCCAGACCACACTTAAAAGTATCGATATTCAGGTAGTTAGTTAGAACCAGCCCGTGAGCATTTCATAGGGGAGCCACGGCGTTAGTCCCCCACCCGGATCAAACAGTATTCTCAGATAAAAAGCCGTCGCCGACAGGAGGCCGCCCGCGAATACCCCCCCCCTTACCGCGTTATCCATTGGCAGGCGGTTCTGTCCATAGGCCGAGAGGATCGCCAGTGGAAAGACAAAGGCTAATACATTAAGCAATCGCAGTCCGGCCCGGGAATATCTGGCCAGGCCGAAAAAGGCCAGCGCCATGACACCCCCAATAATCATTAGTTTAAGCCTTTCTCTTAAAGGAAGATTGGAGAAATTCAAGGCGATCAGCAAAACAGCCATTACAAGCACATTGGGTAAACCGGAGATAGAGGATGGAGACTCTAAATCTGAAAAGAGCTCCATCTTGTGTAAAAAGTATTCCCTAATCATTAGAATGGCTGCAATAATACATGTTACCATCAGCACCCAGAATAGCAAAGATGACAAGTTTAACCAACGCCGGCGCGCCGCCCAGAGTATAAAATTCGCAATCAGGGTGGAATAATGAAACAATAAAGACAAAAAAGCGGTCACTGTCGATTCCAGCTCTTTTTGTCTGCGAATTATTTGGACAGAAAATAGCAAGAACAGTGAGGCAATACCAATCCGCAGCCCGTTCATAGTATACATGTAAAAAAAAGCTGGTAAAATAAAGGCCATCAGCAGAAACAATTCATCACGGTCGGCACGCTGCACGAATAACAGCAAGGCTCCCGTAAATATGAGAGCAAGCAGGCGCACGGCTATTTGGTCGGATTCCGTCACCATGGTTAGCACCCCAGCGAGGGTCACAAAACCAGGCTCCATTCCAAACTTAACTTCATACCAGGTATATCCATACCAGGACATGTGCCTTATATTGCTTACAATGGATTCGTAGGTCGCCGTGTCGGTGCCCACATCGCCGCGCAATACCGCGATGCCCCCCATCCCCAGCACGGCCAGCACCGCGAAGACGCGGCTTTGCCAGCCCGTCAGCCACGTAAGGAGCAGACACCAATACACCCAGATAAATCCACCCAGATAAATCATCGAAAGTTTTTCTTACCTGCAGACCAGGCCCACATTACCCTTCGCCAAGAACCCAATCCGAACCATAGCAACAAGAGGTCTGCCGGTTAACTTCGGGGCATTATTCCCAGGCACTGGCAAATCCAGGTCTGGTCACGGTTACGTTTTGCGTCCAAGTTTATTTTTTGGCAGGAAAGGGCGAACAGGCCCCGGCCCCGCAGGGCCAAAAGCCCCCAATACAACCATCTGCCGCCCAGAAGCAGGGGATAAGCGAGCACCGAGGAGGCCGGCAACCCGTATTCCCGCCAATGGCAAAGGCGCATAGCCACAAGGGACCAACTGGCCAAAACCAGTTTCCTCAGTTGAATCCTGCCGGGATGACGATAGGCATACAGGAACTCCGGCAGATTGGCGAAATGACTGTGCCGATGAGAACGGAAAAAAAGCTCCCAGTCCTGAGCGCGGGGATAAGGCCGGTAGCGAAATTTCCTGAACCAATCCGCCCGCCCCATGATGCTGGAATGAATCAAGGGAATCCTCCGGTTTATGCGGGCAGTCAAATCCTGGTGGGATTGGCCCTGTTGCAGCCATCCCCCCAGGATGGCCCCTGAATCATTGAAGAAATAGGCGTTGCTGCCCACCACGTCCACCTCAGGGTGGGAGAGGAGAAAGCTGACCTGTTGTTCCAGGCGGGTGGGCAGGCTCACATCGTCGGCATCCTGAACGGCAATGAACTCCCCTTTGGCCTGGTCAATGGCGATATTGCGAGCCAGGCCTTGTTTTATGTTCACTTTGTTCTTAATTAAAACTATTCGGGGGTCTTCAAAAGCTTGCACTACTTCAACAGTTTGGTCTCTGGAGGCATCATCCACGATGATGAGCTCCAGGTTTTGGTGGGTCTGACCCAGAATGGAGCGAATGGCTGCGGCCACGGTGGTTTCGGCGTTATAGGCCGCCATGACTACCGATACCAACGGGATCATGGGCAGGGCTCCTTTATTTTCCTCTCACTTAGGGCTTGCAGATAAAGGCTTTCCAGAACCTTGACATTGTCGGCTATACTGAACCGGCTGCACTCCATGGCGCTCAGGGCCGCCTCGGGACTGACCGCCGGGGGGTTATCCAGGGCGGCCAGGACGGCCTCGGCCCAGACCGCGGGGGGCTGCTTCAGGGAGAGGCGCTGCACCAGAGGCTGCACCACCTCCACCTCCTCGGTAACGGCATCGGCAATGAGGCAAGGGAGCCCGGCGGCCTGGGCTTTGAGCACCACCCGGGGAAAGCCTTCCCATTTGGAGGGGAAAAGAAACAGGTCCATGGCCCCCAACATGAGCCGGGCCACATCCCGGCGGGTCCCGGTAAACTTGAAACGCGGTGCCAGTCCCAGCTTTTCCACTTTGGCCATGCAGACGGCCCGGGACGGCCCTTCCCCCACCAGCAAAAACTGAAGCTCCGGCCGCCGCTGGCAAAGAATGGAAGCCACCTCGATGAAAAAATCTTGGTTTTTGGCTGCCGCAAATCTGCCCACATGCCCCACCACTTTGGCGTCCAGGGGTAAGGACAGTTCTGGCCTGACTTCTTGTCGAGAGCAGTTTTCCCGAAACGGGGTGAGGTCAATCGCTGAAGGCACCAGGTGGAGCCTGGGGTCGTTGAGGCTGCCGGGGCCGAAAAGTCCCAGAGCGGCATCCCGGGAAACCGCCAGGAGATGGGTGGGGTATCTTGCCAGCCAGGAACTCATGAGGAAATTGTAGACTCGCCGATAAATCGTGAGGCGACAGCCATCCACGGTAGTATTGTGACTGTGGGCGATACGGACGGGAATGCCGGCCGCGTGAGCCAGGAGCATGTAATAGCCGCTGAGGCGGAAGACATTGCTGTGGATAACGTCGTAAGGGCCGTATTCCCGCACCAGGCGGCGGAAATTGCGGGCGCAGGTCCAGGGCCGGCGGTGATGCGGAACACGGAGAATCCGGCAACCCAGCGCGTCCATCTCGGCATCATAAGCGCACTCTGAGTCGGTATGGACCAGCAGGTCAATCTGAAAGCGGCTTCTATTAATCGCTTGGGAGACTTGAAGCAGCCAGGCTTCGATCCCCCCCACATCCAAACGACTGACAACCTGGAGAACGCGCACCGGAGAAGTCGAATCCACGAAGTTCACCTAGCTCCCTTTGCCCCGGTCAACTTAACCGGGATAGATTTGCAGGCATGGGCCAGGACCCCGGCCTTCAGAGGAATTTGCCCGGCATAGAGCAAACAAACGGCCCAGGCCGCGCCCGCCAGGCCATAACGGGGAATCAGCAGCGCCGAAGCGCCGGTAATTAGAAGCAAAGTGACTACAAACAAGAGGGCCTGAATACGAAAGTAACGGGCCGCGGTCATGCCATAGCCCAAAAACGACCCGACATAGAAGAGGGCGGCGGCCGCCATCAGCCACACCAGAACCCCGGCCTGATCGGCATACTCTGACCGATAGACCAAGATGAGGATTTCCTTGCCGGCCACCAGGGCCACGAGCACCCCGGCCACGCCTAACAGGCCGCCTAGAAGTAGCAACTTTACCAACAGGGTGAAAAACGCTTCCTGGCGGCCGGTGGCATAATACCTGGCCAGGCGGGGGCTGGCCGACTGCCCCAGGGCGTTGACCACCTGCCCGCCGGCCAGCATCAGGTAGGCCATGGCCGCATAAACCCCCAACCGGCCTTCTCCCAGATAGTGCTCAATGAAGTAGAGGGGGATGTTATGATTCAAGGAAACCACCATCATGACAAACCCCAGCGGCAGGGCCAGCCAAGCGAGGCGCCCCATGGTGGGGAGATCCCAGGAAAGCCGGAAAACCAGGCGCCGCAGCACCGAACCGGAAGCAACCATCCCAGGGTTCCCCCCACCGCCGGTCAGAATCAAAGCGCCGTGGTAAGTGTCATAGCTAAGCAAGACAACGGCCCAGGCCCCTGCCAAGCCCACGGCGCCCCAGAAGACACTCCCGGTGAGGTGGAGGACCAATCCCAGAGTCGCCAGGGAAAGGAGTCCCTTGATGATCATGGAAGTGGCGATGCGGTCCAGGCGCTCCTGTTGCTGAAACAGGCCATAGAACACGTCGCTGACGGCCCCAAAAGCCTTGGCCAGGGCCACCGCCAGGATTACCAGCCTGGTGTCCCAGCGATAGGAGCTTAATCCAGCGATGCCCATGATAATCATGCCGGCCAGGATAACGGTCACCAGGCGCAGGGCCAGATAGTGACCGAAGAGATATTCCCGGCGGGCATCAGTGGCCTGGACGGCCCGGAGATGGAGATTACAGAACATGAAAACAGGCGCCGTGATCGCCAACCCCAAGGCAAACTGGCCCACCATTTCAGGGGAGCCCAGTTTGGCCAGGACCACCAGCATGCCCCACTGGCAGGCGGCGTAGACCACATTGCCGGTCAGGGTCCAGGAAAAATTGCTTCGCAGGGACAACCCCTGGCGTTGACCGGAGCCAGCCGGTTGTGAGGTTGCACTTTCTCCAGACAAGAAAAATTCCAAGGGCCGCATAAAAGCTCGGGAGCAACCGGCGATATTCCTCAACTTCGGTTTGGCCGGGGCGCTCGGCACAATTTTTTCCTTGCAGGTCAGGTCCAAAAGGGTAACATATTGATATTAAAAAATAATTTTTTTATACTGACTTTGCTCCGCCAAATCCCCGGGGTGGGATGGTGGAGGGCAAGGAGTAGAAACGTCTGGTCTGCTTGAAGTGGGGAAAAGCTGCCCAAATAAGGCATCTTGGTGGGGCAATGCTTAACGTGGGCCCGGATGAAGGTTGCGGAATAGGCGTCTTTCGAGGGATTACCAACGCAAATCAATGGCAGCGATCCTTTCTGCTCCATTTGTTTGTTACTTCAAAGATCATTATTTCCATGCAGTGCCTGCGATGCCGGTTATCATGGACGACTCTCTGAATTCAGGCGGGGGCTTATCCATCTTGTATAGAAGGAAGATGAGAGGCCAGAGAAACAATGAGATAAATGGACGCAGCAATAAACGCCCTATTCTGGACATGTGACTGCGCCTAACCCATAATCCTAACATTTGCGACAGGCTGGCATCCCATCCCCCGGTTGCTCTAAGTTGAAAGTTTTTAAAACCCGCTTTCATAAGAAGGCGCTTCAGGGCAAAAGGGGTATAGCGATATTCATCATAGGGTACGTCGTGTAAGGGCCAAAGAAACGGAACGGTAAAGAAAAAAAATCCGTCTATTCTCAATACCCTCCAAGTTTCTTGAATAATAATTTCCGGTTTTGGGCAATGCTCCAATACCTCCATGGAAATAGCGCAATCAATGGAATCATTTTTAAATGGCATTCGCCAGCCATCCCAATACAGCATCGGTCTATCATAAATTTCCCCTCTTATGTCAATGCCTATATAATAGGTAGCCCCACTAAGCGGCGATAAAATTAATGGCCGATATGGCATATTTCCACAACCTATATCGAGGACAATTCCCTTGAAATTCATCAATTGGTTTTGTAATGCCTTTAAGATTTCTTTCCGCCTAACAAATATATCAAGATTACTATACGAACAATGTGGATTAATATAGTTGTCTTTTTTTAACATTAAAAGTCCACAAACGAATAATTATTTATTTGCTAGAGGGGAGCAACCTCTGACACCGTGGCCTCTACAGGCGGTCTGAGCCCAACAGAGCAAGATCCGCGGCAACAATAAATACTCTGGCGGGGGTTTAACTTTTAAATTTCATGACGGTTTCCCCCTAAAACCTTCTTTTTATAATGCCTGAATAGAGTAATTATCCGTGGTTTTATGTTCTGGTCGTCGGCCCGATAATAGTCCTGGTAATATTTGTAGTAATGCTTGTAGTAGCCGTAATAGCCGCCGTGGCCCATTTTGTCACTCTGGGCCATATTGAGCACCACGCCCAGGATGTTGGCCTGGGTCTGGGTCAGCAGTTGAATGGCCAGCTTGCCGGCCTCGCGCGAGGTTTGGTGATGTTTCACCAGCAGGAGGACGCCGTCCACCATGGAGGCGATCATCCGGGCGTCGGCAAAGCCAAGGAGGGGGGGCGTGTCGATTACGATGTAGGGGAAATCCCGCCTGAGCTTCTCCAGGAGGTCCCATAAGGCCGTGGAGCTCAGAAGCTGAACGGGGTGGGGCGGTTTGGGGCCGGCGGGAATGATATAAAGGTTCTGCACCGGGGTCTCTTTGACAATGTCCGCGGCCTCCCCGCTCCCGGCCAGATAGTTGCTCAAACCAGGCGCCAAAGGCGCCTCAAAGGTCTGATGGACGCCGGACCGCCGCAAGTCGGCGTCGATGACCAGGACCTTGTTGTATCCTAACAGCATGGCTGAGGCCAGGTTGATCGCGAGAGTGGTTTTGCCCTCACCGGGGTTGGGGCTGGTCACCAGGATAGTGGCCGGGGGCCGGCCGGACATGGAAAGCAGGAGAGAGGTGCGCAGATGGAACACCGCCTCCCCTAAGATTGACGTGGGCTGGGAGTAGGTGGTCAGGGCCAGCTGCCGGTCGCCGTTGGAGTCGGTCCGGGGGTGGTGGTTGTTCAACAAGGGCACCACCCCCAGGGAGGGGAGGCGGTAGACCCGTTCCAGTTCTTCGGCAGTCTTGATGGAATTGTCCAGGTATTCGGTGAAAAAGGCCAGGCCCACCCCGCCCATTAGCCCCACCAGGACCGCCAGGGCCAGGTTCAGGGGCTTGTTGGGCTTGTACGGCTCCAGGGGCGGCTCCGCATACTGGATGATGGCGGCGTTGCTGGTCACCATGGTGCTGGCCACGCTGGCCTCCTTCATCCGGGCCAGAAGGGCCTGGTAGAGCTGCACGTTGGTCTGCAAGTCCCGCTTGAGGATGTTGTGTTGCACCAGCTTTTGCTGAAGCCCTTCCACTTCCCGCTTTTGCCGGTCGGCTTCTTCCTTGAGAAAGTTTTCGGTGCGGCGGGCCGCTTCATAATCCGCCCTGATGCTGGCCAGGGTGCGCTGCACTTCGCTGTTCAACCGGGACTTCAAGTCATCCAGTTTGGCCTGTTCAGCCTGCAACTGAGGGTAATTCCTCCCGAAGGTTTTGGCCAGGCTGGCTACCTGGGCTTCCTGGACGATCATCTCCTCCCTGAGCTTCTGCACCAGGGGATTGTTGACGATAAGGGGGGCATCGGTGCCCCGTTCCTGCACCTGCTGGTATTGCGCCTCCTTGGCGTTCCGCTCCGTCTGGGCCGCGGTCAGAACCCTGTGCAGCTCCACGAATTTCTTAACCACGACGTTGTCTTCCCCTTCCAGGGCCAGAAAATCCTTCTCCTTGCCGTGGGCGTAGAGCTTCTTTTCCGACGCCACCACCTTGGCGGCCAACTGGTGCAACTCGTTTGCCAGCCACTCCCGGATCAGGCTGTAGGACTGCTGCCGAGTCTGCATGGCAAATTCCAGGTACTCCTTATAAGCGGCGTTGGGAACCTGCACCGCCAAGTCTTTGTCCGAAGACTGGAAGAAAATCTCCACCAGGTAGGACCTTTTCAGGGGGCGGACGTCCAGGCGCTCCAGGAAATCTTCCAGATACCGCGCCTGGATCTCATAAGGAGGAGTATTTTCAGGATACTCCTTTGCCAGTTTCTGATATTCAGGGTGTTCCTTGAGGTTCAGGGCCTCCACAATCCTGGCGGCCATGGTCTTGCTTTGCAGGATCATGTACTGGGACTCATGGAAGCGGTCCGGCGCGCCCAGCAGCGCCGACAGCGCTCCCCCTCCCGCTGACTGCTGCATCTCGAGGGAATGCGCATTCCCCACAATAGCGGCGGGATTGTCCTGACCGATCTGCAGGATGGCGGAAGCGCGGTAGACCGGGGTTTTCAAAAAGGTGTAGAGCCCTACGGCCAGGACCACGGGCACAAAGACGGCCCAAAACCACCGCTTCCTTTTTTTCAGGATGTTCCACAAGTCCAGCAGATGTAAGTTTTTTTTCGGCCCCTCCTCCCTCCCGGCATAATAATAGGCCTGGACGGGAATGGAATCGGCCAAGGATTTCTCCGGGCCTGGCTGTCTGGGCACTTTGCCTTCATAACGACCAAACCCTGATTCATAATCCGACATACTCAATTCCTTTTGAGGCCAAGAAAGATTGGGGTATCATCGACAAATCACCGAACCCAAGCTTCACTTCCCCAGTTTGTTTGAAAGATAAACAGATAGAGACTTTGCCGGGGCAAAGTTCAACCACCTCCCCCTGCCCCCCTTTATAAAGGAGGGAGTTTACCGAATACGATTATGCCCTTAACTCCGAGAAAGTAACGGTAGTCGAATTGAGACAAGCATGCAGCATCCGGTTAAACATCTGCGGTTCCCAAAAGCG
>CAZLRL010000039.1:0-11942 GCA_964561645.1 uncultured Desulfobacterales bacterium | reverse complement strand
CGAGCTGTGCAGTCGAATAGGCGCAATGGGTTGGCCGATTTTGCCAGCCGCTGCCTGGCCCAGGGAGAGGCTAATTTTCAGGAAGACTTGCGGCATGATTTTCAACCGCGGGCAAATGGGGCAGATCTGGCCAGGGGACTGGACTACCTGCTCCACACCGATCTTCGGCCCCTACTGGCCCGGATTTCGGCCCGGGCTCTAATCATTCAGGGGGAAGAGGATGCCATCGTGCCGCCGGCCCAGGCGGACTTTCTGGGGCGACATCTCAACGGGGCCCGGATGGTGAAAATCCTCGAGGCTGGCCATATTCCCTTTTTTACTCGGGCAGAGGAGTTTAACGAGGTCTTAAAAAAGGTATTGAGGGAAGGACCGGGTGAACACGACTCCCGGCCATCGTAACCTGGATGTAAGAATGAACCACAAGCAGGCGATACAGCGGAATTTTTCACGCCGGGGCGCTACTTACGACCGCTATGCCAGGGTTCAGCCCTGGATGGCGGCGGAGTTGCTGCGGGGTTGTCGGGGAGCGCTGGTCAAGGCCCGGGCCATTTTGGAGGTGGGTTGCGGCACCGGCTATTTGACCCAATGTCTGCGGCAGGCGAATCCCACGGCCACCCTGGTCGTCCTGGATCTGGACAGGTCTTTGCTGCAGATTGCCCGCCAGCGTTTGGCCGGGGATACCAACCTGCATTTCGTGGCGGCTGACGGGGAAGCCTTTTCCGGGGGCAGGTACGATCTCATCATTGCCAATTCGGTTTTTCAGTGGTTTTCCCGGCCGCGGGAGACCCTGCAGGAATATTACCGCGTTTTGCGTCCCGGCGGTTGCCTGGCCTTTTCTGCCTTGGGACCGAACACCTTCCGGGAACTGGACAGCGCGTTTCGTCAAGCCGCGGGAGATCCGCCCTGGCCGGTTTCTCCGGGGGTGGTAGCCCTTTCTTTTTCCGGTCAGGAAGAATGGCAGGGTTTCCTCGGCCAGGCAGGTTTCCAGGACGTGATAGTGCAGCGGGAAGAGTACACCGAGACCTATGCTACGGTTCAGGATTTCTTGCGCGCCCTCCAAGGCACCGGGGCCACCAATCCGGTGCCCCGGCCCCTGTCGCCCCGGCTGTTTCGGCACATGGCGGCCGTTTATCACCAGGCTTTCGAGGTGGACGGCTGCATCCCGGTGACCTATGAAGTCATTTGGGCCTTTGCCGCGAAGCCGGATTTCTTATCTGATTAGTAGTACTACGTTAAATTGTTAGCCAAGTATCCAAATATATTTACAAATCCCCCCTAACCCCCCCCTTAGAAAAGGGGGGCATTAAAGGATTTTGAGTTACTTAATATTTTGGGACCAGGATTGCCTGTGGCAAAATACTACGCCAGTTTCCTGCTGGCAAATCCTTTTTCGAAAGTTCTTTTCTGAAGAGGATTTATACCAAGTCCCTGTCATAGAGGTAACAAAATGTAGCCGCAGGCTTCAGCCTGCGCCTTGGGCACGGCAAGCCGTGCCCCTACAGTAAAATTAATTGTCTGACGGCAACTTGGCATCAGGTCCTTCATTGGCTGCCGCGGTCGGCTGGCAAAGAAGGCCCCGAGAATTAAGCCCTCCAGAATGCGACAGCCCAGGTTAAAAACCTGGGCCACCAAAAATTTTTTGTGACAACGGCCTGATAGGGCATCAACACCGGAGTTTTATTACCGCGGCACTTTGGTGGGCAATGCCCACCCTAAGCCGATCTTCGGGTGTGGGGAAAGTTCCCTAAAATTGTTCCTGATTCAGGCAAAGAAATATCAATTAGGATTCAGGCACCACTTCAACCTGGATCTGGGTCTTGACCTCCGGGGCCAGGCGGACGGTGACCTGATAGGTCCCCAGTTGCTTGATGGGTTCTTCCAGTTCCAACTGCTTGCGGTCGATGTCGAAACCCTTTTCTTCCAGGGCCTGGGCAATGGTGGCGTTGGTCACCGAACCGTAAAGGCGCTCGGATTCCCCCACCCGCTGGGCGATGGTGAGGCTCACCTCTGCCAGGCGCTCGGCCAATTGCTGGGCCGCCTCCTGTTCCCGGTCCACCTCCTCCATGATGCGGGCCCGCTGGGACTCGAAGTGGGCCAGATTGCTTGGGGTGGCCTCCAGGGCCTTCCCCTGGGGAATGAGAAAATTCCGGGCATACCCCCGGGCCACTTCCACTATGGTACCAGGCAACCCCAGCGAAGGGATATTTTCCGTCAAAATAATTTTCACCATGTTTCTCCTTATGCCTCCCGGGATGGTTGGAGCCGACGAAGGTCCAACCAGAGATCTACCAACCCCAGGATCATCACCCCTATCATCAAGGGATTCATAAAAGCCAACATGTACCCCAGGCCCCTGAGGCCCCAAAATACCTCATAACGCTGGAACAGGGCGGCCATCACTGCCACTCCCTGGCAGAAATACATAAAGGCCAGGGTTAACAGGAGGTTCAGGCCCACCTGCCGCACCCAGGCCCAGGGGGCCAATAGAGACAAACCCGCGGCCACCAGGACAAACACCAGCCACTCCGGAATGACCCAGTGGGCCAGCGGCTCACCCCATTCGCCCCAACCCCAGAGGCGGGCCAGCCACCGGACGATCACGACGTTGACCCAGGCCACTAGAGCGAGGTTGACCACCAGCAGGGCCGGCAAAATTTTGGCCACCACCTCCTGGAACTCCATCCGGGGCAGCCCCACCACCTGCAAATCCGAGATGTCCATGCCCATGTCCTGGAGCATGGTCTTCAAAGAGGTGGTGAATTCCCCGCCTTTCTGGCTCCACAGAGCCAGGGGGCTTATACCTTGGAGCAGGGCCTGACCCAGAAAAAGGACCAGGAACAGGAGGGACAAAGCCGCCACCGACCAGACAATGGCGGAACCGGCGGGCCAGACGCGCTGGTGGCCGATGGCCAGCATCAGGCCCATAAGCAGGAGCACCCACAAGCCCAGGCTCTCCAAGAGGACGGCCATTCCGGGGTCGAGCGCCAAGACGAACAGCGCCCCGGCCAGGGCCAGGACCGCGGCCTCCCCGGTTCCCAGGCGCCAGCCCACGGCCAGAATAGGCAGGGGTAGCCAGGTGCTCAGGATCAGAGCGGCCATGGGGTTCAGGCGCCCTAAAAAGATAAGGCTTAGCAGGGCAACCAGACCATAGGACCAGATGAGCCGCCGGCTACCTGCCAAAAGCTGACCTCCCCGGGTTCAGGCGGGTGGCGGTGAGGGCACGTAAGGCATCAGCGCCAGCATGCGGGCCCGTTTGATGGCCCGGGTGAGGTGGCGCTGATGACGGGCGCAATTACCGGAGATGCGCCGGGGAATAATTTTGCCCCGCTCGGTGATAAACTGCCTCAGGGTCGCGGCATCCTTGTAATCGATGGCCAGCTTGGAGTCCACGCAAAAGCGACAGACCTTCCGCCGGACGAAAAACTGCTTGCGTCTGCGTCGAGGTAATGCCGGCACGATCAACCCTCCTTTTCCGGGGCCGCGGCGGGTTCGGCCGCAGCGGGCTCGGCCTCAGCCGATTCCGGGGCTGGTTCCGGGGCTGGTTCCGCAGCCGGAGCGGCGGCAGCTTCAGCCTCAGGGGTCTCCGCGGCCGGAGACGACGTCGCGGCGGCCTCGGCTTTGGCGGCCTCAGCCGCAGCAGCCGCTTCCGCCTCCGCGGCCGCCCGGGCCGCTTCCGCCTCCGCGGCCGCCCGGGCCGCTTCCGCCTCGGCGGTGACCCGAGCCGCTTCCTGGGCTTTGGAGGCGATTTCCGCCTCCAGGGCCGCCGCGTCTACCTGATCCGCGGTTTTCATGGTCAGGTAACGGATGACCCGGTCGTCGATGCGGAAATTCCGCTCCAGTTCCTTTACCGTGTCGGGACGGCCGGCGAAGTCGGCGAGGAGATAATAACCTCTGAGGGTGCCCGCGATCTTGTAGGCCAGCTTGCGACGGCCCCATTCCTCTATATTCACCAAGGTGCCGCCCTGGCCGGTAATGATTTTAGTGAACTTGTCGATGGTGGCTTTGACTTCTTCGTCCGGCAGGTCGCCGTTGACCACCCAGACGGTCTCATACCTACGCATTAGTCCTCCTCACGGATTATTAGCCCCGGGTCTTGAGGCCCGGAGCAAGGAGAAACAAATAAAATTTGTACCAAAAAGGAGAGGTGCTGTCAATAAGGGGAAGTATCTTGCCTGATTCAGGCCCGGTCCTGAGATCTCTTCAACAGGTTGCGCAAGTACTTGCTGCGGCTGTCGATATCCGGGGCATTGGCTTTGAGATACGCGGTTTCGGGCCACAATTTGCCCTTTAAAAAAGTAAACCAGACCCGGACCGGCAGGTGGCGCCACAAGGACAGCACCATAGCCAGGGGGAAACCCGCCGCGGGCCGGCGCAGGATGAGCTCTTCTGCCCAGAGCGGCCGATAAGCGGCCAACTCCTCCAGGACGTAGCCGGGAATGGTCTCAGGACAGAAACGGGCCATCTCCTGCAATACCCAGCGCATCGGCCCCTGGACCTGAAGGGCCGCAGCCTCGGTCAGCACTAAATCCCAGTCCAGGGGAAGTTTGGTCAAAATCCGTTCCAGGTCCACAATCTTGAGGAGGGGGGCGTTTTCCCACTCATCCAGGGTATGGACTCCCAGGTGGAGGAGCAGATGTTCCGGGCACAAAACCAGCACCGGCAGAGATCCTACCATAGCGGGTTGGGCTCGCGCTCGAAGGGCGTCGTAAGGCAGACGGTACAGGGTGCCCATCTCCTGAATTTCCCAATGGAGGTCCACCCAGAATTCAGCGCTTCTGGCACTGGCATACATCTCTTCCCAGCCGAAGCGGGCATTGAAGCCGGGACGCAGATCCAGGTCCCGGGGCATCCGGGTGTACCCCGACCGGAAGAGTGCATCTTGCGCCTTCTCCCGGTCCGCCGGGGGAATAAGTACATCCACGTCGCTCATGGGCCGGCAAACCGGATTGTCATAAAGGCGCTGGCAGATATCGGCGCCCTTGAGCACGATAGCCTCCACCCCGGCGTCCCCCAGCACTTGCAGCACATGGCGGGTTTCCCTCTCCTGGATGGTATACAGCCTCAGGACCGCCAGGTAATCCCGGCGCAGCTCCTCCAGGAGGGGCACCTCCCCCACTTCTTCACGGGGGAATTGGGTCATGGTGTGATACAGCAGCGGAGTGAGCCGATTTTGACGCAGGGTGTCGAGAAAACCAGGAATGGAAAGCCGGCGGACAAGCTGCTGGACGGCCCGGGACCGGACGCTGGGCTCAGCCGCTCCCAGGTCCAGGACCGGATGGATGAGGGGATCGTTGAAGGTCATGATCCGGAGAAAGGGTTCAGGTTGACTCCCGCCTATCCCTGTCCCGCTGTCTCACCGGCAAGTCCTCGACGCGGCATAAAACCTGAACCCTTCCCGTTAAGCGTCAGGAGAACGCCCTTTCCTACCTGACCACCGTAAAATAAGCACTGCGCTCGGCGCTGCCGTAAGGGCTGGTGATCCGGTTGTTGACCAGATATGATCCTGGCGGGGCACTGCGGGGCACCGTGAAGGCCACCCGGTCCTGATAGGTGCCGTTCTGGTTGGTGGCCTGCACCGAATAAGGCTGACCCACCACCTGACCGTCCTGGCGCACTTCCCGGTACAGGGTGACCTGGGCGGGAGTATCCTGGGGGGTCAGGATGGTGTAGGTGGTATAGACGTCCACGGTCTGACCGGGGCGTACCGTGGTGGGCGTGGCCCTGACCTCGTTGATATCCACCACCGCTCCCCGGGACGGGGCGTAATTGTATTGCTGGGCCGCCACGGCTCGGCTGCGCATTTGCTGGTTCATGTGCCGGGCGTACAGGGCGCCGCCAATGCCGCCCACAACGGCCCCGGAGGCCGCGCCGACCCACGCTCCCGTAGCCGGGGAGCCGGTAGCCGCCCCGATGATGGAGCCTAAAGCCGCTCCCGCGGCCGCGCCTCCCAGCGCTCCCGCGGCGGTCGAACGCCCCGGGTCATAGGTGCCGCTCGGGGTGGTGCAACTCATGAAGGAGACACTCAAGAGCAAAACCAGGGCTACTGCGAAAATTTTCCGCCATTCCATCATTTTTCCTCCTTTCGGTAACTTCCTTATCACCGTGGCACGGTAACCTTACAGTATGCCGTCTAAACCTCCCGGCCCACGCTTTCCCGGACGCGGTCCAGAATACCGTTGACAAAGGAGCCGGATTCCTCACTGCCGTAACGTTTGGCCAATTCCACCGCTTCGTTGATCACCACCTTGGCCGGAACCTCAGGTTGGTGCAAAAGCTCATACAGAGCCAGGCGCAGCAGGTTGCGATCCACCGCCGCCATGCGCTCCAGACGCCAATGCTCGGAATGCTGACGGATGAGGCGGTCCAATTCCTCCTGGTGCTCCGCCACCCCCTGCACCAGCTGCACCAGGTAGGCGGGGGCTTGACCCCCTTCCCCGAATTGCCGCCAGAAGCGCGGCACCTCACCTTGCCGGTGTCCCCGGTAATCGGCTTGGTAGAGCAGCTGAAGGGCCCATTCCCGGCAGCGGCGGCGGGAAATACCTGCCACAAGGTTCAGCCCCCCAGATCCTTGAGCAGATTGACCATCTCCAGGGCGGCTTCCGCGGCGGCATAACCCTTATTGCCCGCTTTGCTGCCGGCCCGCTCCACCGCCTGCTCCAGGGTATCAGTGGTCAGAATGCCGAACAGGATGGGGACGCCGCTTTCCAGGGATACTTGGGCGATGCCTTTGCTCACTTCCGCGGCCACATAATCAAAGTGGGGGGTAGAGCCCCGGATCACCGCGCCCAGACAGATAACCGCGTCGTGGGTCCCGGCCTGGGCCAGCTTCTTGGCTACCAGGGGAATCTCCCAGGCCCCGGGGACCCGCACTATCGTGAGGCCCGTGTCTGCGACCCCGTGGCGCCGCAGACAGTCCAGGGCGCCCTCCAGGAGTCGTTCGGTGATGAATGCGTTGAAGCGGCCTACCACCAAGGCGATATTGAGGCCTTCACCTGCCAGCTTGCCTTCCAGGACGTTCATCGGCTCTCCCTCAGACTAACTTGAGCATGTGGCCCATCTTCAGGCACTTGGTCTTGAGATAGTTGCGGTTGGCCCGGTTGGGGGGGATTTCCAAGGGAACCCTTTCCACCACCTTGAGCCCGTACCCTTCCAGACCGATGATTTTTTTGGGATTGTTGGTCATCAGCCGCATCTGGCGGACTCCCAGGTCCCGGAGAATCTGGGCCCCGATGCCGTAGTCCCGGAGATCGGCCTTGAACCCCAAAGCCTCATTGGCTTCCACCGTATCGGCCCCCTGATCCTGCAGCTCGTAGGCCCGCAGCTTATTCAACAATCCGATGCCCCGGCCTTCCTGGTTCATGTAGAGTATGATGCCCTTACCTTCTTCATCCACCCGGGCCATGGCCGACTCCAACTGGTCGCCGCAGTCGCAGCGCAGGGAGTGGAAGACGTCTCCGGTCAGGCACTCGGAATGCACCCGCACCAGTATGGGTTCATCGGAATTAATCTCCCCTTGTACCAGGGCGACGTGCTGATTGGAGTCGATGTCATTGTCGTAGCCGTACACCGTGAATTCGCCGTAATAGGTGGGGAGCTTGGCCGTGGCGCGGCGATGGACAAAAGACTCGTTTTTCAGGCGGTAAGCCACCAGATCGGCAATGGTGGCGATTTTGAGGTTATGCTCCGCGGCGAACTTCTCCAGATCAGGCATCCGGGCCATGGAGCCGTCTTCGTTCATGATTTCGCAGATGACCGCGGCGGATTTAAGTCCGGCCATACGGGCCAGATCCACGGAGCCTTCGGTCTGGCCGGTGCGCACCAGCACCCCGCCTTTGCGGGCCTGGAGCGGAAACACATGCCCCGGACTGACCAGGTCCTCGGACTGGGCCTTGTCGGCCACCGCGGCCAGAATGGTGGTGGCCCGGTCCGCGGCGGAAATGCCGGTGGTCACCCCCCGGCGGGCCTCGATGGACACGCAAAACGCGGTTTGAAAAGGCGACTCGTTGTCCCGGACCATGGGCTTCAGTTGCAGGTGCTCCACCAGGGCCGGGGCCAGGGCCAGGCAGATCAGACCCCGGCCGTACCGAGCCATGAAGTTGACGGCCTCCGGGGTCACCAGCTCGGCGGCCATGGTCAGGTCGCCCTCGTTTTCCCGGTCTTCGTCGTCCACCAGGATGATCATCTTCCCCTGGCGGATATCTGCTATAACTTCTTCTATAAGTGCCAAGGCCATACAGGGGTAGCCTCCCATTTTCCTTGATCTTGGGCCTGATCCGGGGGTTCTCTTGAGTCAGGGAAAAAGGAGCCAAAGGTAGTCTGAGGAGGCAAACCAGGCTTCCCGCCTTGGGCCCAGGCCCGTTCGAACCGACTTCCGGTCAGCCAATACTTATTGTAACCGATTTTCTGAGCTATATTTTCTCGGATTCTGACCTGCTGTTTTGTAATATCCTTTTTTAATAATACCTTACCCGGAATCCTTCAACCAGGAATATTTTTCATGACACCCCTGGCAATAGGAATTTTCATGGAATGGGCACAATCCCCCATAATTTCCCACTCGGTCACGCTTAAGCCTGGAAGCGATTGTAAAACCACATACTTCGGTTTTTTTTGTTATTCTGAGGCAGCCTATCGACCGATTAATCCCAGTCTTTTCAATAAGTTCTATGTCATACGCGGCTCTCCCGGATCACAGGAAAATAGGTTTTGCAACCACTTGCAGGGCTCTCTCAAAACTATGAAAAAATCGGTAGGGCGGGCGTCTCGCCCGCCATCTTGGTGCACCATGCGCACCCATATGAACAGCCAAAGCAGGAGCTTTGGACTAGTTGCGTTCTCGAGCGGGAGCTTGGCAACTACCCCAACTGCCTGGTGGCACAGGCGTCTCGCCTGTGTTGGCGCAGGCTAAAGCCTGCGGCTACAGCTTGAACCATCTCACTTGGAAAGAAACCCGTGCCGGGCCAGAAATTCTTCGGTTAAACCGGATTTGGCGGGCAGGTACGCGCCCAGGAGCCGGGCCACGTATTTGCCGATAATGTCCGTTTCCAGGTTGACCCGGTCGCCGATTTTGAGGCCGCCCAGGGTGGTGTCTCTGGCGGTATAAGGAATGATGTTCACCACAAAGGCGCCGTCCCGCACCGCGTTCACGGTCAGGGAGACCCCGTCCACGGCGATGGAGCCTTTCTCCACCACCAGCGGGGCCAATGATTCCGGCAGCTCAAAGGTAAGCGACAGATGCTCCGGCCCTTCCCGGCGTTCCTGGAGCGCTCCCTGGGCGTCCACGTGGCCGGTGACCAGATGCCCTCCCAGGCGGTCGCCCAGGCGCAGGGCCCGCTCCAGGTTGACCCGATCTCCCACTTTCATCCCGGACAAAGTGCTGCGGGCCAGGGTTTCGGGGGAGACGTCCACCTGAAAGACCCGGCCCTGTAAAGCCACCACCGTGAGGCAGGCCCCGGATATGCACACGGACTCCCCCAGAACCAGTTCCTCCACCGCAAAGGGCGGCTCCAGGCCCAGACGCAGGCCCTCCGCCAGTCGCCGGGTGGCGGTTATTTTGCCCACTCCCTCCACGAGTCCGGTAAACATAGCTTCCTCTAAGTTTTGAGTTTCGGGTTTCGGGTTTTGAGTTTTGCGTTCCGGTTTCCGGAAATTTTGGTGGGGCGGGCCTCCGTGCCCGCCAGGATAATGGGCGGCCAGGGACGGCCGCCCCACCGCGTATGGCCGCTGAAGAAACTTTTCACATCCGACATTATTTATTCAAAATTTCCTAAAATGGAAAAGTTCTTCTAGGCGGTTTCGATGTGTCACCCGAAATTTATGTAGTGCGCTCTGCGCACCATCGTTAGTCGGTCATAAATGTCTGACGATACACAGGTGAAGACACCTGTGCCACCAGACCTTTTGCGGTTTGAGAGAGACGCAAGCTCTTAAGCGGCAGCCTCTTATAACTCGAGACTCCGACCCGCTGAATGAGTCCGGCAACCTGGATTTTCTGACTGACAGCTGACTGCTGTCTGCTGACTGCTCCCTCTTATGCCACCGTCACCTCAGGAGCAAGGTACACGTCCTGGATGGCGTGGAGCAGCTCAACACCCTCCTCCATGGGGCGCTGGAAGGCCTTGCGCCCGGAGATGAGGCCCATGCCCCCGGCCCGTTTGTTGATCACCGCGGTGCGCACCGCCTCGGCCAGGTCGTTGCCCCCGGAAGCGCCCCCGGAATTGATCAGCCCGGCCCGGCCCATATAGCAATTGGCCACCTGGTAGCGGGTCATGTCGATGGGATGGTCGCCCGCCAGTTCCGAATAGACCCGGGGGTCGGTTTTGCCGAATTTCAAGGCGGTGAAACCGCCGTTCAGCGTGGGCAGCTTCTGTTTAATGATGTCGGCCTGGATGGTCACCCCCAGGTGGTTGGCCTGACCGGTCAGGTCCGCAGCGGTGTGGAAGTCCTCGGACGCGGTCTTGAAGGCCTCATTTCGGAGATAGCACCACAGGATGGTGGCCAGGCCCAGTTCGTGGGCCTTCTCAAAGGCCTGACTCACTTCCTGAAGCTGGCGGCGGCTCTCCTGAGAGCCAAAATAAATAGTGGCCCCCACCGCCACCGCGCCCATCCAGAAGGCCTGCTCCACCCGGGCAAATGGAGTCTGGTCATGCAGCGTCGGATAGCTCAGGAGCTCATTGTGATTGATTTTGACGATAAAGGGGATCTTGTGGGCATATTTTCGGGCCACCGCGCCCAGCACTCCCAAGGTGGAGGCCACCGCGCTGCAGCCGCCCTCCAGGGCCAGCTTGACAATGTTTTCTGGGTCGAAGTAGAGGGGATTGGGGGCAAAGGACGCCGCGGCGGAATGTTCGATGCCCTGGTCCACCGGCAGGATGGACAGATAACCCGTGCCCGCCAGGCGCCCGTGGTTGAACATGGCGGACAAAGAGCGCAGCACCCCGGTGGGCCGATCGCTCATCACCCAGACCCGGTCGATGAAATCCGGCCCGGGAAGGTGCAGGGTTTCCTTAGAAATGCCCTGGCATTGGTGGTTCAAGAGGCCCTCGGCCTCTGAACCCAATAACGTGTTGATTTTCTTGATCATAACGACACCTCTCGGCGTAAGGTTTAAAATTTTTCCATGACAACTATCGGCATATTTCAGGAATGCCAGGAGAATTTTTGCTTTAAGAGAGCTGGTATAGTTTTTTTATCCTGCAGCCGCAGGTTTTAACCTACTTTTAGTTGCAATTATATTCGCAGGCTAAAGCTTGCGGCTACAGTTTAAAAATATTTCGGGATGCTGAAAATAGGTCAGAATCCCGGCGCCTTCTCTCAAGCTTTTCCCCCAACCTTCCCCATAATAAACGGGATGCACAAGCTTCCAGTCTGTGCAGGAACAGGCAAGATGCCTGTTCTCCCGGTTACGATCACCCGATTTTCTCTTTCGATTTTATCACATCCACAGCCACTTCGGCCGCGCGGCGGGACACCCCGGGCGGACCCAGGCCCTCCGCCACCCGAGACAGACCCGGCCGCAGCTGTTCCACCCGCTTCGGTTTTCGGACCCACTCCAGCACCTCCCGGGCCAGGCGTTCCGGGGTGCACTCCTCTTGGATGAGCTCCGGAAAAAGTCCCTCCCCTGCCAGCAGATTGGCCATGCCGATGTGATCCACCCGGATCAGAAGTTTGGCCACCTGGAAAGTCAGGGGGGCCAGGCGATAGATAATAATGGTGGGCGTTCCCGCCAGGGCCGCCTCCACCGTCACCGTGCCTGAGGCCACCACGGCCAGATGCGCCGCAGCCAGCGCCGCGTAGGCCTGGCCCTGGAGGAGGTGAAAGCCTGTGTTTTGGGGGAGGGGGCGAGGGGTTACCAATCCCTCCCCCCTCACCTCGAACCCCCATTCCCACCCCTCTTTTCGGGAGCACAGGCATCTTGCCTGTGTGCACAGGCTGGAAGCCTG
>CAZLRL010000038.1:0-11953 GCA_964561645.1 uncultured Desulfobacterales bacterium | reverse complement strand
AGGTGCCGGTGCTGCTCCTCAAGTCGAGCATCAGGGAAGAGCTGGAGGCGGGCACCTGCCGTCTCCAGGCCACCCAACTGCTCCGTCACCTCCTGTTTCCCACCGACTTCTCGCTGACTTCCGAGCGGGCCGGGTCCTACCTGGAGCGCCTGGCGGACCGGGGAGCATCCCGGGCCACGGTGCTGCACGCCCTGGACGTACCCGGCGGCGAAGAGTATCCGCCGGGCTTCCAGGAGATCGCGGTAGCCCAAGCCCGGGAGGCACTGACCACCTGGCGGGAGCGTCTTCTAACCGCTGGCATTCCCGAGGTTGACGACGTCTTTGATCCGGGCCACCCTCTGCCGGCCATCTTGAAGATCCTGGAATCCCAGGATATTTCCCTGATCATCATGGGCACCCAGGGGAAGGGCTTCATCAAGGAGCTTTTTTTGGGGAGCGTGGCCCATAACGTGGCCCGGCTGGCGCCCTGTCCGGTGCTGCTGGTTCCTCCGGAAGTGCGCTAAAATGCGGTGTAAGCAATGAGCCAGGCGGGGCCAAACCAAGCAGCAACGAACCATAAAAAGCTTAAATCAATGGAGGGAAGAATGCAGTTTTACGGCCGAAAACTTTTTACCGCCTTGATAATCACCCTGGGACTGGCCTTGCTGGGGCAGCCCTGGCCGAATTGGGCCCAATCCAGCACCCCGCCGCCGCAGGGCCGGCCGGCCCTGTATGAATTCGGGGCCAAGTCCTGCATCCCCTGCATACAAATGAAGCAGGTTATGGCGGAACTTACGACCAGCCACGGAGATAAAGTGGAATTTCGCATGGTTTATGCCGACGAGGAGAAAGACCTGTTTCGACAGTACAGCATCATGTTGATTCCCACCCAGGTGTTTTTCGACGCCGAGGGCCAAGAAGTGGACCGGCACATCGGCCCGCTCTCGAAAGAAGAAGTGTTACAAAAACTAAAGGAACTAAAACTTCTTAAGTAAAGGGGAGGTACTTTTATGGGGTTGAGTGAAACTCTGGGGCAGGTCATGCAGGCCCGCCCGGTCCTGGCCTACGGGGCCTCGTATCTGGGCGGGGTGATCGCTACCGCCAGTCCCTGCATCCTGGCCAGCATACCCCTGGTCATCGGCTATGTGGGAGGATATGCCGGAGACAGTAAAAAGCAGGCCCTCATCTATTCCCTCACCTTTGTGGTGGGCCTGGCCGTGGTGATGTCCATCCTGGGGGCCATGGCCGCGCTCATGGGCACCATGTTCGGGGATGTGGGGACCTACTGGTACCTCGTGGTGGCGGTCATTCTCATGGTCATGGGCTTGCAGTTGGCCGGGGTCATAAAGCTTAAGCTGGGCGGGGATACCCAAAAATATCTGCCCCGGCGCACCGGCTTGATCGGGGCCTTGATCCTGGGGGCGCTGTTCGGCCTGGTGCTGTCGCCCTGCGCCAGCCCGGTGCTGGCAGTGATCCTGACCCTGGTCGCGGTGCAGAAGGAAGTGGTTTATGGCAGCACCTTGCTTTTTGCCTACGCCATTGGTCAGGGGACCCTCATCATCCTGGCCGGCACCTTCACCGGGGTGATCAACAATTTCCTGCAATCCCGGGGGGCCAAGGCCGGCGCGGTGCTACAGCAGGTGGCCGGCTGCTTCCTCTTCTTCGCCGGGGCCTATATCTTCTTTCAGGGGATCCAAAGTTGGTAAACAGAAGGCGATGGCTTAGGGTACAGGGAGCATCTAATGGGTAACGAAGATATCAAAGAAGTCATCAAGGAGCGCTACGGTCAAATTGCCCGAGGGGAAGCCACCTCGTGCTGCCCCACCTGTGGCCCTACCCCTTCAGCCCAGTGTCTGGTGATGGGCTATTCCCCCGAAGATTTGGCCCTGGTGCCGGAGCAAGCCATTCTGGGAGTGGGTTGCGGCAACCCCTCCGCGCTGGCTGAATTGCAGGAAGGTGAGACGGTCCTGGACCTGGGTTCCGGAGCCGGAATCGACGTTTTCCTGGCGGCCAAGCGGGTGGGGGAACATGGCCGGGTCATCGGCGTGGACCTGACCGCAGATATGGTGGCCCGGGGCCAGCACCTGGCCCTGGAGCACGGCTATGACCACGTGGAGTTCCGTCAGGGCGACATCGAGCGCCTGCCGGTGGATGCCGCCACCATTGACGTGATCCTGAGCAACTGTGTCATAAACCTCACCCGGGACAAGCTGGCCAGTTTCCGGGAGGCCTACCGGGTGCTTAAACCCGGCGGCCGGATGCTCATCGCCGATCTGGTAACCGACGGGCCTCTGCCTGAAGATGTCCGGCAAAGTGCTGCGGCCTGGGCCGACTGCCTGGCCGGGGCCATGGACCGGGCAGCTTATCTGGACGCCATCCGCGGGGCCGGGTTCGATACCGTGGAGGTCGTCTCCCAGGCGCCTTACGAGGCTCCGGGAATGGATGAAAGGCTCCAGGGCAAGATCCTGAGCCTCCAGGTCCGGGGCGTCAAAGCGGCCAAGGATTTCCTCTAAAGAGAAATTACCTCCGTGAGCACTGACGACGTCACCCAGATTTCCTTAGGGAAATATAAGGTGGGCATCAGCGGCCTCAAGGCTGCGATTGAGGAATTTCAGGACTGGCGGGGGCGGCCCGACGAAGAGATCGCCCAGGCTTTGTTTACGCGCCTCAAGCCCCAGAATTATATTCCAACCGCGGCGGCCGATGACTACCGGCGGGTCTTTCTGAGGGAGTTCAAAAAAGCCCTGGGAGAGCCGGTGGCAGAGGAGCAGCACGGGCCGGTCATCAAAATTCTCGGCCCCGGCTGCCCCAACTGCCACCGCCTGGAGCAAATGGTGCTGGAACTCCTCTCGGAGATGGGCCTGGCCGTTCAGGTGGAAACGGTTACGGACGTCAACGCCATCGCCGCGCACGGGGTTTTCGGCACGCCGGCCCTCATCATCAATAACGAGGTGAAAGTTATGGGCAAAGTGCCCACCCGCGAGGCCCTGAAACAATGGTTCGCTGAACTGCAGTCCTGAAAGCCTGGAAAGGAGAAGAGCAAAGTGGGGAGAAAAATATTTCTGATCGTGCTGCTCGTTCTGGGAACCTGGCTTCTGGCCTCGGTGACCGGGCCGGAAGGTGGAGCCGCAGAACCTAAAGTTACCCAGGTGATTTATGTCACCGTAAGCAAGGCCTGCGGCTGCACCCTGGATCGCTGCCAGGCCGGGGACCTGGTGGTTGAAACGGCGTTTGCGGGAGAAAGGCAAGGGCTCCTCAAGCGCCTTGACTATTCCACGGACAAAGAAACCGCCCGGCAGTTCATCAAAAAATACCGGCTCACCATGCCGCCGTCGCTGATATTTCTGGACGCCCAGGGCGATCTCCTGTGGCGCACCGAGGGCGACCTGGACTATAACACGGTGTTGGAAAAGTTAAAACAATTCGGGGTCTGAGGCTACCTGTAATTTTGTTAACAAGGGAGTTTGCCCATAATGGATAACAACCCTGGAAAAGTAACCGCCAGCGAGGCTCACCCCAAAGAATCCTACTGGATCACCGCCTGGAGAAACGGCCGCAACTGGCTCCTGGGCCGGGAGGGCAAGATCTTTCTCCTGTTTGCCGGCATTTTCCTGTTTGCCTATTATCTCCCCTTGGGAAGCCCCAAGGTGCAGGACGCCATCCTGGAGGCCTTTCTGATGCTCCAGGCCTATGCCCGCAACCACACCCTGACCTGCGTGGTGCCAGCCCTGTTCATCGCCGGAGCCATCATCACCTTTTTGTCCCAGGCCGCGGTGATGCGCTACCTGGGGCCCACCGCCAACAAGGTGCTGGCCTACGGGGTGGCCTCGGTGTCCGGCACCATCCTGGCGGTGTGCTCCTGCTCGGTGCTGCCCATGTTCGCGGGCATCTACAAGATGGGCGCGGGGCTGGGGCCGGCGTCGGCCTTTTTGTACAGCGGCCCGGGTATCAACATCCTGGCCATCTTCCTCACCGCCCGGGTCCTGGGCTTTGAGTTGGGCCTGGCCCGAATTATCGGCGCGGTGGGCTTCGCTTTCCTGGTGGGCCTGGCCATGGCCTTCGTGTTTCGCCGGGAAGAGAAAGACAAGGTGGCCGCGGCCATGCAGTTGCCCCCGGCCCCGGAGCCCACCCGGCCCTTGTGGCAGACCGGGGCCTTTCTGGCCGCGTTGGTGTTTTTTCTTATTTTCACGGCCTGGGTCACCCCCCGGGACGTGACCATTCACCTGGCGGACGGCCAACAGGTCCAGGCAGTGGTTTTGGAGGAGCGCTCCCATGACATGATCTTCCAGCTCTCCCAGGACTGGGGCGGCAAGCAGGAAGAAGACCATATTATCCTCCCCAAGGAACAGATAGAGCGCCTGGAACGGGAGCAAAGCCTTACCCTGACCATTTCCCAGACCAAGTTTTATATCGCCGGGGCCATTCTGCTCTTGATTCTGTTAATGCTCTGGCGCTGGTTCAAACGGGAGGAGATTGATGAGTGGCTGCATCACACCTGGGATTTTACCAAGCTCCTGGCGCCCCTGCTCTACGGCGGGGTGCTGGCGGTGGGCTTTGTATCGGCCCTCATCCCGCCGCCATACGTGGCCTCCCTGGTGGGGGACAACAGCCTGTCGGCCAATTTCACCGCCGCCATCATCGGGGCCTTCTGGTACTTCGCCACCCTGACGGAGATTCCCATTATCCAGGCCCTGACGCGCATGGGCATGGACCAGGGCCCCGCTCTGGCCCTGCTCCTGGCCGGTCCGGCCCTGTCCCTCCCCAACATGATTGTCGTCGGCCGGGTCATGGGCTGGAAAAAAACCGCGGTGTTTGTCACCGTCATCGTCATAGTCTCCACCGCGGCCGGTATGGGCTACGGCTGGCTGATGGGGTGAGAAAATACGGTTTGCGGTTTGCGGTTTGCGGTAAGAATAATAAGACAGATCAGTTTGTTAGAGGCTTGGGGGGTCCATTTCAATCCGGTATTAGCGGTTTTTAGCGGGCGGAGGGCCAGAGACGTAGGCGCGGGTTTAAAACCCACCCCCTACATGCCCTCCCCCCAACCACCTCCCAAAAACTCTTTAACCGGGAGCACAGGCATCTTGCCTGTGCAGCGCAGCAGAGGCTGGACGCCTGGGCTCCCGACTAGCGGGATTGGGAGAGAGAGCTTGGGGGAGGGGGCCAGGGGTTCCCACAGACTGGAAAGCCTGTGCCACCAACCCCTGGCCCCTCCCTCAAATCAACCATAGGAGAACACACATGAAAATGCTGCAGATTTTGGGGCCGGGGTGCCCCAAGTGCGAAGAGTTGGCCAAACGCACCGAGGAGGCCGCCAAGGCCCTGGGCGTGGAATATGAACTGAAAAAGGTGAAAGACCTCAATGAGATGATGGCCCTGGGGGTCTTCGTGACCCCGGCCCTGGTGGTAGACGGCGAAGTCAAGGTCGTGGGCAAGGTCCCGAGCGAGGAAGAAATCAAACAGATGATAGCCTGAGCCCCGGAGCTTGCCTGCGGTTTACCTGACCTGCCTGAAAATGAAGCCGCAGGTTCAGCCTGCGAAAACCTTTTCCAAGTTTGAAGCCAGAGCAGCAAGGTCCGGCGGTAAGAGAAAAGACACCTCAAGCGAAAGGCGGGATGCGCTTCGCTTTCCCGCCCTACGGTTTCTACAGTTCATGTTGCTGAAAATCTTACCCTTTAAAACGTAGGGGTGGGCACCGCCCACCAAATCCTCACCGCTCGGGCGAGACTGTGGGATTATGGGGATGATTTCATGCTGAAAGTCTTATTTCTCTGCACCGAAAACGCCTGCCGCAGCCAGATGGCGGAAGGCCTGATCAACTACGACCTGGCCGGCCAGGTAAAAGCCTTTTCCGCCGGGGTGCAGCCCAGCCGCGTCAACCCCCGGGCCGTTCAGGTGATGGGTGAGTTGGGCCTCGATATCAGCCACCACCGCTCCAAATCTGTGGATGAGCTGGCCGGGGAGCGCTTCGACCTGGTGGTCACGGTGTGCGACCGCGCCGCGGAGCAGTGCCCCATGTTTCCCGGGGACACCGAGATCATGCATATCAGCTTCCCGGACCCGGCCAAGGCCACGGGAACGGAGGAGGAGATCATGGCGGTCTTCCGGCAGGTGCGGGACGACATCAGGGACCGCCTGGTGCCTCTTCTTCGGGATAAGGCCCAGATGCGTCAGTCAGCGAGAAAACAAGGTTAGGACAGCAAAACAGCCATGTTGACCAAATTTCGCCCTGTTGCCCCCGACCATATTTGTGGGGATGGGGATGGTGCCCCGTTCGAGAAGGCGCCATTCGGGGACGCCACGCCTTCCGGAGGCGAAACCCTGCCGGGCGCCCGGAAAACCGGCAGCGCGGTCGCCCTGGTCGCGCTCAAGCGCTGGCTCCTCTGGTTTTTGACCTTCTTCGGCATCTACGCCTCCTCCTCCATGTGCCCTTTTTGCGGCACGCCGGGCTGTCCGGTGGGCGCCGGCGGCGCCGCCCTGGTGGGGGGATTTTTCGCCGGCCTGTGGCAGTATGGGGGGATGATCGTAAATCGTTTGAAAGGGCTGATTGATAGCCGACGCCGAGGTCAAAGGTAATATGTTACTGGACAAGATTGATAATTTTGACATTTTTCGCCCGAAAATGGACGCCACCAAGGAGGTCCTGCACGCCATCGCCACGTTCGCAGCGGATATCTCCCCCTCCTTTCCATTTGTGAACGCGGAATTGGGCGGCTGGGACTATGATCAAACCAATCAGGTGCTGCTGCTCAAGCTTTCCGACGGCAAATGGATCACCCTGCACCCCCATAAAATCGCCATGCGGGGAATAAAGGACCTGGACGAGGCCCATGCTTTGCTTGCCTGGATCCAGGGGCAGATCAACGACATCTATGCGCGCCGGGAAACCATTACACCGCGCTACGTGAGCCAGGCCGGCCTCAAGATCATGGAAATCCTGAAGCTCCTGCCCCTGACCAACTGCAAGGCCTGCGGCTATCCCACCTGCATGGCCTACGCCGCGGCCCTGCGGGAAGGGGAAACCAGCCTGAAGGACTGCCCGCCCCTGTGGGAAGATAAGTACCGGGAAAAACGGGAAAAACTGGAAGCCTACCTGGAAAGCTTCGGCTGGCGGGCCTTGGATGAATTTTGACCTTCTTTTGAATCAGGACCAGCTAGAATCCCGGGAGCAAGATAATGTTACTGGAACAGATTAAAAACTACGAAATCTTCCGGCCCAAGTGCGATTACACCAAGGAGATCCTCCACAGCATCGCCAAGTTTGAGGCGGACATTTCCCCCGTCTTCCCCTATCTGAACACCGAGCTGGGCGGTTTTGACTACGATGCCAAAAACCATGTCCTGCTCCTCAGGCTGTCCGCGGGCAAGGGGATCACCCTGCAACCCCATGAGATCGCCATCCGGGGGGCCCGGGATATCGAGGAAGCCGAGGCCCTCTTGAAGTGGATTCAGGGGCAGATCAACGAGATTTACGAGAGGCGGGAAGATATCGAGCCCCGCTACACCAGCCAGGCGGGCCTCAAGGTCATGGAAATCCTGAAGCTTCTGCCCATGACCAACTGCAAGGTCTGCGGTTATGCCACCTGCATGGCCTACGCCGCGGCCCTGCGGGAAGGGGAGACCAGTCTCCAGGACTGCCCGCCCCTATGGGAAGAAAAGTACCAGGAAAAACGAGAAAAACTCCAGGCCTATCTCGAAAGCTTCGGCTGGCGGGCCCTGGACGCGGATTGAAATTAACGAGGCTTAATTAAGGAGCTTTAAAGGAAGGTTTCAGTCGAGGAGGTAAGGTCATGGCAGCCGATTATCTTCCCAAGATTTTGGCCTTTTGTTGCCGCTATTGAGCCTATGCCGCTGCGGACCTGGCAGGTTCCATGCGCTTGCAGTATCCCTCGGAAATCGAGATCATCATGGTCCCCTGCACCGGCCGGGTGGACATCCTCCACTTGCTCAAGGCCTTTGAAAGCGGAGCGGATGCCGTCTTTGTGGCCGGTTGTCTGGAAGGGGAATGTCATTACTTGACCGGCAACCTCCAGGCCAAGAAACGGGTGCACAAGCTGAAGAAGGATTTCTTCCAGATGGGGCTGGAGCCGGAGAGGTTGGAAATGTTCAATCTGTCTTCTTCAGACGGCCCCAGGTGGGCCGCCATCTGCCAGGAAATGTCCCGGCTGGCGCACCGGCTCGGTCCCAGCCCGGTGAAACAGAAGGCCCGGGGCGCCTGGTTGGCGGCCCGGCAGAACGAGGCCGGCGGCCAGGCAGAACCTGAGACACAGTCAATTTAGAGGATGAAAGGTCGGCGATGAGGAAGAAAAGACAGATTCACCGAATCACGCTGGGGATGGCCTTGGCAGCATGGCTGCTGCTGGGCGCAGTCCCGGCTGCGGCCGGTCCCAGAGCCGAAATTCCTGAAACCACCCATGACTTCGGCAAGGTTTTTGAAGATCAGGAACTGACGCATACCTTTGTCATTCGCAACACCGGCGACGAGCCCTTGCAGATAAAAGGCATCGACGCGGATTGCGCCTGCACCGCGGCCGATTATGACCGGAGCATCCCGCCGGGCGGCCAGGGGAAAATCATCCTGGTCATAGAGCCCTTTTCGGTCCTGGAAGAATTCGCCAAGCACACCAAGGTGTTTTTCAACGACCCCAAGCGCTCCCGGGTCACCCTCACCATGAAAGGCTGGGGCGAACCCCTCATCGAAATTGAGCCCCATCACATCGTGCGCTTTCGGGGAGAGCCGGGAGAGGAGCATAAAGCCCGGGTCCGCCTCATTTCCCACTTGAGCTTTCCTTTGCAAATCACCGAGGTGAAAAATAGTATCCCGCAGTTTATCGAGGTAACCCTGAAGCCTGAGGTGGCGGGGAAAATCTATGTCCTGGAAGTGAAAAACAAGAGTGGGCAGGTGGGCCGCTATGCCGGCAGGATCGAACTGAAAACCAATGCCATCCGACGCCCTCGCCTCTTTGTGCGGGTGTTCGCTGATCTCTACCCGTCCTCAGCGGTAAGCCCGTGAAAAAGAAGAATCAGGGTTACAAGGTGTGCGGTCTAGGACATTGTTCAACCCGAATGGCGACGCGTTGGCTCCTGTTAAACTAAACGGTCCGGGGCCAATACATAATTACCATAACCCCCAGCAAGGCTATGGCGCCTCCGATCAGGTCAACGGCGTCCGGCGCGATTTTGTCGATCTTCCAACCCCACAGGAGGGAGAGCACGATAAAAATGCCGCCGTACGCCGCGTATACCCGGCCGAAATGAGCCGGCTGCCAGGTGGGGATAATGCCGTAGAGCACCAGCACCGCTCCCCCGAGCGCTCCAAGCCAGGCACTTTTATCTTCCCGCAGCCAAAGCCACACCAGGTAGCCGCCGCCGATTTCACACAAACCGGCCAGAAGGAAAAAAACCAAAGATTGGATGATCTGGGTTGCTTGCATGATTAATTTTATAGTATGGGAAACGCCTTGCAAGTTTTGGCTCGTTTCTGGATCAACTGGGCTTTCCCCTGCTGCCGGACCTCGTGGGAGGTGCCGGCGGCTTTAGAAAAGACTGTTTCATCGGAGGACAACCCATGAGAAAAGAGCTGGTCGATCTGATTCACGAGGCCATGGATCAGCACGAAGTGGCCCGGGATTTTTATCATCGTATGGCCCATCTGGTATCCCACTCCGAAACCCGGGAAACCTTTGAGTATCTGGCTAAGGAGGCGGAGGAGAACAAGACCCGGCTGCATCAGTGCCTGACCCCCGAGGGCTGTCCGGTGATTCCCCCGGTGCATGACCTTCACCTGGCTGAGCATCTGAAGGTTCCGGAGGTCACCGAGGACCTGGCCCCCAAGGACGCCCTGGCTCTGGCCATCAAGCGTTCGGAAGCCTTGTGCCGTTTCTATCAGTCCATGGCCGAATTGCAAACCCCGGGTGAAATTCGGAGCCGCCTGGAGTATCTGGTCCGCGTGGAGTCCAGCCACAAGGAGAAGCTGGAAAATATTTACGACACCGTGGCCTTCCCCGAGGTCTGGTAGCAAAGAGGGGGATGAGGGGCATCAGGTGGTTAATTAATCTTTAAGTTATGGAAAACAATACTGAAGATGGCTTCCTCGGACAGGATACATTACCCCGATTTTAACCTTCAGCCGCCGATGGCCGCCATGGATCGGAACAGGGAAGGGTTTGTGCCGGCCCAGGGCTCAGGTCTGAAACTTTTGAATCTCATGGCTTCCTGAAAGATGGCGGCCAGCACCTCATCGGAACAGTCACTCCGTAAAGCTGCCTTGATATCGAACTCCGAGTTGCCCAGCAGGCAGGGGCGCAAGCGGCCCTGGGCCGTGAGACGCAGGCGATTGCAGGTGCCACAGTGATGGGCGCTCATGGGGCTGATAAAGCCCACCTCTCCCAACCCCCCCGACATCCGGAAAATCCTGGCCGGGCCGGCGGTGGCCCCCGGGGTTAGTTCCTCGAACTCCCCCAGGACCGCCAGGCGGCGGCGCACCTCGGTCATAGGCAGGTAATGCCGCTGCCACTCACGCTTGGAGCCCGTAGGCATCAACTCAATAAAACGCATGTGGAAATGGTGCTCAACGGCCAGGAGAGCGAGATTGAGCACTTCGTCATCATTGATGCCCTTGAGCACCACGCAGTTGATCTTCAAGGGGTGAAAGCCTAACGCCGCGGCCAGCTTTAACCCCTCCATGACCTCCAGCAAGTTATCCCTGCCGGTGATTTTGAGATAGCGGTCGGGCCGCAGGGTATCCAGACTGACGTTCAGGCGGCGCAAGCCGGCCTCGTAGAGGGCCGGAGCCTGTTGGGCCAGCAAGGTGCCGTTGGTTGTAAGGCAAATTTCGTCGATGCCCTGGATATGTTTAAGTTTCCGGATGAACTCCGCCAAGCCCCGGCGCACCAGGGGCTCGCCGCCGGTCAGCCGGATTTTGCGAATTCCCCCCTGGGCAGCAATGTTGGCAACCCTTAGCAGCTCCTCGTAGCGCAATATCTCCGAGGGCGCTAATTTTTCCCACTCCTGCCAATAGGTGCAGTAAAAACACCGTAAATTGCAGCGATCCGTTATGGAAAGCCGCAAGTAATTGATCGGCGAGGAAGGGGTTGGCGAAGCACCTGTTTTCATTGACTCACAATCCTTGATCTCTTCAGACGCCTTTGCCAAAGGAGCACATGGGATAGGTGCAGGCCGCACAGTCCCGGCATAGGCCGCCGTGGCTTAACAGGGCGAGTGCGGTTTTGCCGATATGCTCGCCGGCCAGGAGGCGGGGCAGCACCAGATCCAGCACCGTAACTTTATGATGCAGGGCGCAGGCGGGCACCCCCAGGAGGGGCACCTCCCCCAGATAGGCCACCAGGAACATGGCCCCGGGGAGCACCCCGGAGCCGTAATGTACTTCCGTGGCTCCGGCCAGGCGGATGCCGTGCCGGGTAACGTCGTCCGGGTCTACGCTCAGACCGCCGCTCAAAAGCAGCAGGTCGCAGCCTTGGGCCAGGTGGCTGCGGATGGTCCGGGCGATGGCCTCGGCGTTATCGGGCAAAAACTCTACGGCCGCCACAACCGACCCCAGGGCCTCCACCTTCCCACTGAGAACGGGGGCGAAGCGGTCTTCGATGAGGCCGTGGTAGACTTCGTTCCCGGTGATGATGAGCCCCGCCCGGGCCCGGAAGAGCTGCTGCACCGCCACCACCGCGCCGTTCTGCCGGGCGATGGCCGCGGCCCGTTCGATGGCGGCCCGCTTCATGACCAGGGGAATGGCCCGGGTGGCCGCGATTTTCTCCCCTTTTTTCACCAGGGTGTGATTATGCAGGGTGGCGCACATGACTTCGTCCACCAGGTTGAAGGCCGCCAGGGAGGGGACGTCAACCTGGAGGAGGCCCTCGTCCGCGGCGTAGAGGTCGATTTTGCCCTCCCGGGGATTGTTTTCCCAGGCCACCCCGTGGCCGGCCAGGGCCTCGGCCAGGACGGCTGCGGCCTCATTTTC
>CAZLRL010000037.1:0-12014 GCA_964561645.1 uncultured Desulfobacterales bacterium | reverse complement strand
ACCCGGTCCTTGGCCTCCTTCACCGCGGCCTCGGGCAGACCCACGGTGGTGAAGTATGGCAGCCCCGGGGCCAGGTCCACCTCCACCTCGACGATGTAGGCGTCCACTCCCCGCAAGGCGCCGCTTTTCACCCGGGCTAACATGAATAGTGTCAGGAATAGTTTTTGTGAGGGAGAGGCCAGGGGTCAACGGACCCCCTGCCCCCTCCTCCACATCCCTTCCCCCAACCCCTTAAGGGAAAGATTTGTTGCCGTCAGCCGGACTCAAGATCCGTCTGGCCTCAACCTTACCACGGCTAAAATACAGGCGCAAATGACAAATTTGGCAGGTATCAGGTTACTGAAAAGAAGGTGACGGAAATGTTCCGAAAAAGAAAAAACACGGGCTGGAAGCCCGTGCTACCGGAGTTTGGGGGCTCTCTGCCTGTAGCCGCGAGGCTAAGCCTGCGCCAGCACAGGTTGAAAACCTGTGCCACCAGGCTTCTGCATATTTTGAACAAGCCTCAGGATCACGAGCGACTGCTCTGCCGCGCCGACCGATAAATCAGCAGATCAAATCTTAAAGGTCACCGTGGTGCGGGCCTGTTGGCCCAGGGAGATGAATTCCTTGAGCATATCCAGGGTCCCCAGCACCAGGCCCTTGACCTGGAAATGGCGTTTTTTCAGGTAGCCGAAAAAGTTTTCGTGCTCCTGGCGGACTTCCCGGGCCTCATATAAATTCACGTTGCTCTTGAGGCGCACCTCCCGGTGCTTGTCGGTGAGGCGCTGGAAGGTATTGAGCTCGTCAAAATAAACCTTCAGGTTCACGTAGGTGTCGATGATCTTCCGGCCGGAGTCGGGCTCCAGGGTGCCCAGGAGGGGTGCGGTATTGTCGTAGACCCCGAAGTAGTGCTGGGAAGCGCTGATAATCCCGGCGTAGGCCAGTTCCTCGGGCTTGTCCAGCCCCTCCAGTTCCTCCCCCACCAGGGATTCGTACGCGGTCCACAGCGCGCCGAGCTCGGCTTGCAGGGCCTGAAAAAGGTTGAGGAGGCTTTTGGCCTCCTGGTCTCGAACCAGCTTTTGTTTATTCAAATAATGAGCATAGGCGATGACGCGGCCGCTCATAAAGGCTCCCAGCAGCGCACCGCCGAAGCCGGCCAGCAAGGCCAGGATGATCTCCACAACCGCTCCTCCTCAACAGGTGTCTGCTTCCTTTTCGGCACAACGGGGGCAAAAGTTGAGGAGCGGCGCCAGTTTTTGGCGGGCAGAAGCGGCGGCACCCAGGACCTTGGGCTCGGGGCTTCATCACGTTCCCTTTGAAATAAAAATTCGTCGGGGCCCACCCGGGTATCGGCCCGAAATAAACGGGCGGACACGCGGGTCCGCCCCGACTTTTGATCCGGCCCCGTACCCGTATAAAAGGCGCGGCTACGCCGGCGGGCTGTCCTGACTGTCCTGGGCCGGTTCCGGGGATTCCTGGAGTTCCATGGTGTCTTCGATGTTCAAGACCATCTTGAGGTACTGGTACCCGAAGTTCAGCAGCTCCAGATCATCGTCATAGATGCGCTGCTGAATGTCCTCGTCCACCTTGAAAACGTTGAGGAAGCGGCTGGTAAAGATGAACCGCCGGAACTGATCCAGATCATACATCACCATGTAGAACAGGTTGGCGGTTTTGTCGTCGATGTCGGGCTTGCCCTGGGAGCTCCGCCTCAGCATCATGGCCTTCCACTCCCGGTTCATATCATCGTAATAGTCGGCGCCCTGGTCCCGCTTCCAGGTCCCCACGGTCCATTCGGTGTCTTCCTCAAAGCCCTTGCAGTGCTCTTCCGAGACCAGAAAATAAAATTCATCCAGGCCTTCTTCGGTCACCACCGAACCCTGGCCCACCGGATAATAGCGGCAGGTGGCGGGACGGTCGCTGTAAACCAGGCAGCCCTCCACCTGTCTGACAAAGGGGCAGATGCCCTCGTAGCGGGGCATGTCCATGATCACCAGGGGCAGCCCGGATTTGTCATGGACGTCCCGCCGGGTGTAGCGCTCCAGAAATTCCATGGAGTTGATCCCCAGCCGCTGCTTGAGGCGCAGAATATCGTACGGGGTAAGAATCAGCGTGGTTTTGCCGCAGCAGGCGGTGAAACAGGGCACTCCGGGGTGGCAGCGGAAGCGGAAGCGGCTCTCCGGGGTCAGTTTCACCGGGCGCACGACCTGGAGGTTCAGATCAACCATAAAAAACTCCTTATTATCTGACGTTCAACCTATAATTGTATCAAAATTTCACAAATTTTCCCGCTCAGAAAAGTTCTTCGAGCCCAGGAAAACCTTGCCAAGAACGAATCTCCTTTTTAGTATGGTGCCAATTGGTCGATAAGGTAGGAAGTCGGCAAGTTCCAGAAAATTCACTTACAGCAAGGAGAAGAGCCCATGGGCAGTGGAATCAGGTGTTGGATTCTGGCGGGATTATTGGTGGTGGTTCTTGTCGTGCCTCAGGTAGTCTTGGCCCAGTGGGGACCCATCCGGCGGGGAATTGACGCGGCCCGGAGCGGGTCCCAGCAGGAAACGGCCCGGCCCCCTCAAGAGGCGCCCCACGGGGTGGCCAATGAGGAGGTGGGGGGCCCCGGTTTGCCTTCGGATACGACCTATAGGAACAAGGAACGGCCTTTTTCGTACACCATTCCTGCGGGCTGGCGCCTGGAGGGCGGAGACCCCACGGGCAACCGGCCGACGTTCATGAAGCCGGGCACCACCGCGTCCTTCCAATTCCATTTTACCCAGATGGTCCCCAGCTTTCCTCGCAAAGCCGCGGTGGACGCGGGTTACAAACAGTCAAAAGAGGAAATGACCATCGGCAAGTACCAGTCGGTGAAGCGCCGCAACCAGGGCAGCGTCATCGGTTGGGAAGTCATCGAGACCGCGGAGAAGGGCTCTGGCGGTTACCAGCGCATCATCTGGCAGTGTTATGACGGCCAGAATTATTATTACAATTTCATGGCCGCGTCCGAACCGAGCCAGTTCCCGCAATATCGGGCGGTGATGCAGCGCATCATCGATTCCGTGCGGTTCAGCCGGTAAGGCCTGGCGGGCCAAAAGATCACCTGGGGAGGGAGGGGGTGCGACAGCGTGAACCCGCTCCCTCCCCTCTTTTAGAAAAATCCCCGGAGAAACCCCGGAGCTCCTGCCCAAGCCCGAGCTGGAGGAGACATGCCCTTGACAAGCCGGGTGTTTATACTGGTCGCGGCGGTGGGTCTCCTGGTGCCGTGGCCGGGCGGGGCCGCGTACCGGCCCGCGGCCTCTAAAATCACGGCGATGCCCCGGGTGACGGTTACCAAGCCGGACCTCCGGACCGCCGCGGCAGGGCGGCCCGGCCACCGGACGGGGGCTCGAGTCAGTGAACCCGGGCTGCCGGTGCGCCTCGCCAAGGCCCCCACCGCTAAGAAAAAAGGGTGAAGCATCAAACGGCGGCCGCCGCCGGCGAGGCCGGGAGCCTCCACCAGCAAACGCAAGGGGGCTCACATGATCGTGGTGCAGCCTTCCCAATTTCAGGGCCGCTCGAAAGGCCGCGCCTCGCCGGGCGGCACCAAGAGCAAGCGGTAAGCCCGGCGAGGGGCGGTGGGCCCAGGGGTGAGGAGATGTAAGTGGGGCATAGGCCTTGGGCTTTAAACCAGGAGTTTTGAGTTTCGAGTTTCGAGAAGGTCTCCGTGTTATCCTTGCCTGAAGCGCTTGTTTTTAATTTCGAGCAAACACCTCGTATTTTCCCGCAATAATTTATGGTGCGTAAAACGCACCCTACATGAACTTTGAACCTTGAACTTTGAACTTTGAACAAAAAAAACCGGCCCCCGCAGGGGCCGGTCGTAATTGGCAGTTTCAGGTTGGCTGTTTCAACTAAGAGGTTCTGGGAAAACCCCGTTCCGCCATGCGGGCGTAATACAGGGCCACCGTTCGATAGACCAGGTGGGCGATCTTGGTGTAGGGCGCATAAAAGAACAGGCAGAAGACCGACACCAGGTGCAGGAAGTAAGTGGGATAGGCCAGAGTCGCCGACCCCAGCAGCCGGAAGATCCAGGACAGGGCCCCGGTGATGCCCACCGCGGCGATCAGATAGATGAGCTGCCAGTCAAAGTAGGTGCCATACCCCGCCTTCTCGGAGTTCTCCAGGCGGGCCTGATAGATCCGGTAAATCCCGGCCAGCAGGAGCACCGTGCCCAACAGGGCCAGCCACTTGAGCGGATCCGGGGGCCAGATCAGGGAGTAGGGGGAATCGAAATGCAGCACCCATTCCCGGGTTGCGGCCCAGGCCGTGACGATGGCCAGAAAGATAAAGCCAAAGACCAGCAACAGGTGGTTCAAGGCCCGACCGAAGGTGGTGTCACATTCCCGAAAGTGGTTATGCAACAGGATCTCCTTGATAACATTCACCATATTGCCGATGGAGCTGCCGTGCAGTTTCACCTTCCAGGGGTTGGCTTCGTTGAGGTCCTTCCAATAACTCATGACCCCGAGCGCCAGGACCCCGATGGCAAAGAAAAACGCCGGCACGAAGATGAGGTCAATGGCCCACAAGGTGGGGAAGAGTTTGGAGTACACCACCTTGCCCTCCGGGATGGCAATACCTTGGTGCGCCATTCCCGGGGCCACCTCGAGCCCGACAAAACCCATACCATAGAGCCAGACCAACAGCAGCACCACCGGGAAGGCAATGAGGACCGGCAGGAACTTGATGTCTCCCACCAAGCGGGCCAGGATGGACGGAAACGCATACTTCTCAATGCACATCTGCCGCAGAACCCCCAGGACTTCCCCGGGCTTGGCCCCTCGGGGGCAATGCACCGTGCAGTCGCTGCACTGGTGGCACAGCCAGATGTCCGGGTCCTTCAGGACATCCTGCAGGCCCCATTGGGCCATGAGCATTTCTTTCCGGGGAAAGGGTTTCTCGTCGGGGCTCAGGTTACACACCACGTCGCAGGTGTCGCACTGATAGCACTTCTTGGCGGCGTCCCCCCCGGCGGCGACGATCCGCTTGACGAACTGCAGATCCGGTTTAACTAGAGTTTCGCCAGCCATGGATCACACCTCCTACATGCCTTTAAAGGGGTTGGGACCGATCTCCTTGAGCCGCTCCACGAAATCATCCACGATTTTCGGGAGGCGGTCATATTCGGAGATGGCGAGTTCAATTAACTGCACCCGGTCTGCTTCCAGACCGAGCTTGTCCAGAGTTTCCGACAGCTTGGTGAGCCGGTAGGCGCACAGCTCGCTGCCTTTGGCAAAGTGGCATTGGTAATCGTCGCCATGTTTGCACCCCAACAGCAGCATGCCGTCCACGCCCCGGGAGAAGGCGTCGGAGACCCATACCAGGTTGAACGAGCCCATGCAGCGCAGCGGCGAGAAGCGGATCATGGGATTGATCTGCAGCTTGTGCAGCGCCGCGGCGTCCAGCGCCGGATAGGCATCGTTTTCGCACACCAGACCGAGGACCCGCAGGGGGACTTCCTGGTCTTCGTCTTCCATATCGTCTTCGGTGGGCACATCCAGGGATTTGAACATGGACCCTAAAATGTCCACGCTGTAGTCTTTGAAGTTGATGATGCGCTCCGGGCAGGCCCCCATGCAGGTGCCGCAGCGGCGGCAGCGGCTGATCTTGAAGTAAGGCGTGCCCTTCTCGTCTTCGTCGATAGCGCCGAAGGGGCATTCCTCGGTGCAGCGTTTACACTGGGTGCAACGCTGCATGATGGGGTCGGGGAAAGTTACATCCCAGGCCCGGGGGTGTACGGCCATGCTTTCGGCAATGTGCTCCACCGCCTGGATGGCTTTCAGGGCCGCGCCCACGCCGTCGTCCATGGCCAGGCCCATGTCCATGGGCTGCCGGGTGCTTCCCGCGGCATAGATCCCGGTCCGCCTGGTTTCATAGGGGAAGCAGACGAAGTTGGAATCCGCAAAACCCTGGAAGAGGTCCAGGTCCGGCAGGCCGGGACCCTGGCGGTAAGTCAGATTGAGCACCGGGTCGTCCGCGGTCACCGGGACCATGCCCGTGACCAGCACCACCAGGTCCGCTTCGAAGGCCACATTCTCACCCAACAGGGTGTCCTGGGCCGAGACTCTGAGAACGCCGCCCGGGGCCGGGGCCACGCCCGTGACTTCGGCCTTGCTGAACATCAGGCCGGGGTCCATCTGGGCCTCTTTGTAAAAGAGCTCCGATTGTCCGGGGGTGCGGATGTCTTTGTACAGGAGCATGGCCGTAGCGTTGGGATTGGCCTCCCGAACATACAGGGCCTGTTTAATCGCGGTAGCGCAGCAGAAACCGGAGCAGTAATTCAGGTGTTCCGGATCGCGCTGGCCGGCGCAGAAAACAAAAGCCACAGATTCGGGGACCTTGCCGTCTGAGGGCCGCACGATCTTGCGGTTTTTGGCCATCTCTTCCATCTCGAGAATGGTGATAATGTCGGGCGAGGTGCCGTAGCCGAATTTATCCAGCTTGGTGGCGTCGTAAGGCCTCCAGCCCACCGCCAGGACGATGGCGCCCATGCGCATGGTTTCTTCGGACCCGTTGGTGCTGAGGGTGACATCCAGCAGACCCGGCTGACCCTCCATTTTCACCACCTCGGTATTGGTGAGCACCCGGATGTTGGGTTCGGCTTCCACCTCTTTCATCCTGGCCAGGACCGGTGGTACCTGCAACTGAGTATAGGGATAGGCATTGGGAGTGGCCCGGTGCAGCTTGGCGCCGTAGCCGCCCAGCTCCGCTTCCTTTTCCACCAGAACCACCTGGTAGTTGTTCTGCGCCGCGCACAGAGCCGCGGACAGGCCGGCCGCGCCGCCGCCGATGACCAGGATGGTCTTGTCGATTTCTTCTTCACGCTCGAAGGGCTCGGGCAGATCGGTTTTCTTGATCTTGGCCCCATACATGCGGATGTAGTCTTCCGCCAGAGCCTGGGTTTCCGGGTTGGCGGGATCCTGAGTCCAGGCCACCAGTTCCCTGAGGCCCACCCGCTCCACGATGACGTTGGGAAAGTCGAACTCCTCGTACTTCACCCGGGGGGAGCAAGCCGCGATGAGCAGGCAGTTGACCCCGTCAGCGATATCCTGTTTGATCATCTCGATGGCTTCAGGGCTGCACATGATGTCATGTTCTTTGACATTCTGAAGTTTGGCTTCCCGGGTCGCCACTTTGCTGAGGTCGGCCATGTTGATGACCTCCCCGATGCCACAGCCCTTGCACAAATATGCCGTATATTTTCTTTCTTCTATGGCCATGGCTACCTCCTGCTCAGGCTGATGAGACTTTTAAGGGCGGCCCCGGTGGCGTCTTCGTTGGACTTCATGACATCCAGCGGGCTTTTCATCGAGGCAACAGCATAGACCCCCTCGGGCAAAAGCTCCGGAATGACAAAGCCTTCGGGGGTGTAGGACAAGGGCAGGGGAAAGGGGTTGTTCTTGGTGGTGGGCACCATACCGGCCGCCAGAACCACCATGTCGAAAGTCTCCTTCAATTTGCGGCCGCTGATGGTATCTTCCACCGTGGCCACCACGTTGGCGGTGCCGGGCTGCTGTTCCAGCTTGGCCACTTTGCCCCGGATGAGGCTGACGCCCTCGTCGTCCCGCACCTTCCACATGAACTGCTCATAGCGGCCCGGGGTCCTGAGGTCGATGTAATACACCGTGACCTCGGATTCGGGGTACTGCTCCCTGAGGTAGGTGGCCTGCTTCAGGGACGCCATGCAGCAAATGTAGGAGCAGTAGGGCAGGTGATTCTCGTCCCGGGAGCCCGCACACTGCACAAAAGCCACCTTTTTGGGCGGCTGATTGTCGCTGGGCCGCAGAATTTTGCCCCCGGTGGGGCCGTTGGCCGCGGCCAGGCGCTCCATCTGCATGTTGGTAATGACGTTTTTTACCTGACCGGACCCCAGGGTTTCAATCTTGGCAGTATCGTACAGCTCCCAACCGCCAGCCAGGACGATGGCCCCCACATTATAGGTGAAGGTCTGGGGCTGCATACCCAGGTCCACCGCCTCATACTCACAGGCCTCGGCGCACTTCTGGCCGCAGTCCCCGGTGCACGCCGACATGTCAATGACGTACTTCTGGGGGAAGGCCAGATCATAGGGCAGGTAGGCTGCCTTGGTTTTGTCCAAACCATAGTTGAAATCGTTCACCCGCCAGGCCGGACAAGCTTCCGCACAGGCATGACAGGCCACGCAGCGGTCATTGACGTAGCGGGGCCTGACCTGGACGGTCACTTCATAATCGCCGGGGCTGCCGGTGACCTGAGTCACTTCCGCCATGGTATGAAAGGTGACCCGGGGATTTTCCCGGATGCGGCGAAACTGAATCTCCAGACCACAGGTGGGCGGGCAGAGTTTAGGGAAGTATCGGTGGAGCTGAGCGACTCGGCCGCCCAGGTACGGCTCTTTTTCCGTAATGATGACCTGGGCCCCGGATTCGGCGGCTTCGATGGCTGCCGTCAGGCCGCTCATGCCTCCCCCGACAACCAGAATTTTGCTGTTGTCGGCGCTCACCTTAGTCCTCCTTATAGGAGCTTACCGGAGTGGGTTTTCGGCATTCGTTTCAGGTAAGAAACTCGGGAGTTTTCACCCCGCCATCAGGAAGAGCACCGAGGAAAAGGCCTTGTAAAGCTGATCTTTCCAGAAAACGACTGCCGAAGACTGTCTAAAAAAGTGGCCGTGGCAGGCTCGAAAACCACGGCCCCTAGTTAAATCCGGGGCTTCACGAGGAAGCCCCGGGGGGGATGGTCAGAATTTATTTAACCAGTTCCTTGTAAGGCACGGTCTCGAACTTCCACTCGTTGTTCGCCATATCGTACTGGGAGATGGTGAACACCTTCCATTTGCTGTCATCGATATCCAGGAAGTCGGAACGGTAGTAGTAGCCCGGGTAACGGGACTCTTGCCGATAGAGGATGTGCCGCAGGTGGGCTTCACCGGCCAGGATGCGATGATACTGTTCCCAGGCCCGCATGAGCTCGTGGAGGTCGGCCGCGGCCATACGCTGGGCGTCCTCTTTCAGCATGGTGAGGCGTTCCAGGGCGATGTTCAGCATCTTTTCATTGGTCATGTACATGGTGGCGCAGCCGGCCACATACTCGTCCATGAGCTTCTGGAGGCGGGACTGGACCTGCTTGGGCCGGAGGTAATTGGGGTTGATGTCCGGTGCGCTGGTGTAGTTCTTATACTTCTCGAAGATCTCGAAGGGCAGGTAAATCTCTTCCAGGACCTCGTCGATGTTCTGGGCGGCCTCGAGCTTGTCGTCCTTGTGGTCCAGGATGAAGGCGAAAGCGGCCTTGGCGGCCATGCGGCCCTCAGCGTGGGAGCCGGAGGAGAACTTGTGCCCGGAGGCGCCGACGCCGTCGCCGGCGGTGAACAGACCTTCGACGGTGGTCATGCGGTCATAGCCCCAGAACCAGTCATCGGGAGAGCCCAGGTAGCCCTTGGAGGGACCGGAAACCCAGAGACCGGCGCAGCCGGCGTGGGAGCCCAGCAGATAGGGCTCAGAGGGGATGATCTCCGAAGGCACCTTGTCGGGCTCCATGTTCATGGAGGCCCACAGACAGGCGGCGGAGATGGACATGTCTAAGAAGTCTTCCCAGGCCTCGGCTTCGAGATGCTTGAGCTCTTTCTTGGAGAGGACCTTGGCCAGCTCCGCCATGGCCTTATCGGTGTGCATCAGAATGGGGCCGCGGCCTGCCCGCATCTCGATCATCATGGCGTGGTTCCGCAGGCAGGTGCCGGGGGAATCGGCATAGCCGGGATAATCGGCTTTCACCTGTTCCCAGTTCTTGCTCATGTATTCCTCGCCATAGGCGTTGGTGGCTTGGGCTTTGAAGAACAGGAACCAGGCGCCAACCGGGCCGTAACCGTCTTTGAACCGGGCCGGGACGAAACGGTTCTCCATGAGAACCATCTTGGCGCCGATTTCGGCGGGCATGGCGTAGGTGGAGCCGGCGTTCCAGACCGGGTACCAGGCCCGGCCCTGGCCTTCCGCCACCGACCGAGGCCGGAAGACATTGACCACGCCGCCGCAGGCCACGATCATGGCCTTGCACTTGAACACATACGCCTTGTGATCACGCACCGAAAACCCTACCGCGCCGCATACCCGGTTGGAGTTGTTCTTGTCGGTCAACAGCTTGACCACGAAAACACGCTCGTAGATATTGTCGGTCCCGAGGGCGTTTTTGGCCGCCTCGCCGACGATGACCTTGTAGGACTCACCGTTGATCATGATCTGCCAACGGCCGGAACGGCAGGGGTTACCGCCGTCTTTCAGGAGAGGAATATTCTCGTCTTTGGCCACCTGGCCGTCCACGGTGTGGCCTTCGGCGTCTTTTTTCCAGATGGGGAGGCCCCATTCTTCAAAATCATGTACAGACTGGTCCACATGACAGCCCAGGGAGTGAATCAGGTCTTCCCGGACGATGCCCATGAGGTCGGTGCGGACGTACTTGACGTAATCGTCCACCGGGTTTTCTTTACCGACATAGGTGTTGATGGCCGACAGACCCATGGCCACCGCACCGGAACGGTCTACCGCGGCTTTGTCCACCATGGTGACCTTGAGGCCCAGGTTCTTGGCCCAGGCGGCCGCCTCCACCGCGGCGCCGCAGGTAGCCATGCCGCCGCCCACGAGGAGGAGATCGGTCTCTACGGTCTCGACCGGCGGTTTTTCACAGAACGACCACTTACAAAATTCTTTTTCCATTATTTACATCCTCCTTAAAATTGCGCGGGGTCAAGCCGGCTTACTTTTCCCGGGCCGCGCCGGTGAAAAAGCCAGGTTTTTTCAGATCAGCCGTATCGCTGGGCATGGTATAACCTTTGAGCGCATCAATGGAACCTTCAGCGGTGGTGCGGGTGGGGAACTTGAACCGTTTGATGGTCTTCTGGTCCCGGAACTTGATGGTCCACATGATGTTGTCCGTGCCCCGCAGCGGAAAGGTGCTGGAGCCCAGGGGCATGATGTCCGCATAGTGCCGGACCTCAATGGCCTGGGTGGGGCAGATCTTGACGCAGTTGTAGCATTCCCAGCACTGCTCCGGCTCCTGGTTATGCGCTTTCATGGACTCATGATCCAAGACCATCAGGTCATTGGGGCAGATGTACTGGCAGGCGGTCCTGTCCAGGGCTTTGCAGCCGTCACATTTTTCAACGATAACAAAACTTGGCATGTTTCCAACCTCCTGAAAAGGGAACTATTTTTTTCTTTCACGGCCGGAGGGGCACCAAGCGCCCGTCCGGGTAAATGTATCGTCATCCGCCAGGGGCGGCCACTCCTACTTCTTGCCCGGGATATCACCGGAGGCGTAGCCGTGGACCTTAACTTCCACTTTTTCCGTCAGGCCCTCATAGTATTTCCGCAGCACTGTCAAAACCTCGTCACGGCTGAAGTGGTCCGGCACCTCCATGCCTTCGGACAGCATCTTGCGCAGCATGGTGCCGCTCAAAATAAGGCGGTCATCCTTGCCATGGGGGCAGGTGCGCATGGAAGCCATGCCGTCGCACTTGTGGCAGTAAAAGGTCCAGTCAATGGGTAAGGGCTTCAACTCCAGGGAATCCTCGGGGATGTCCAGGAAAATCTTCTGCGCGTCAAAGGGGCCGTAATACTCACCCACACCGGCATGGTCCCGGCCGACGATGAGATGGCTGCAGCCGAAGTTTTGACGGAAGACCGCGTGCAGCAACGCTTCCCGGGGACCGGCATAGCGCATATCCAGCGGATAACCGGCCTGAACCACGGTGTCCTTGACAAAATAGTGTTCCGTCAGGACGTTAATGGCCTCGGTGCGCACCCCGGCCGGGATATCGCCGGGTTTCAGTTTCCCCAAAAGCTGGTGAATAAGCACCGCGTCGCAGACCTCGACGGCGATCTTGGCCAAATACTCATGGGAGCGGTGCATGGGGTTTCTGAGCTGCAGGGCGGCGATGGTGTTCCAGCCCTTTTCCTCGAACAGGCGCCGGGTTTCCGCCGGCCGCATGTACAAACCGGCGTAATGCTTGGGGAAGGGGCCTTCGCTCCAGACCT
>CAZLRL010000036.1:0-12243 GCA_964561645.1 uncultured Desulfobacterales bacterium | reverse complement strand
TCTGCGGAAAAACGAAGCCGATAACCTGTTATAATGAAAGAAAGTTTCGGTGGCACAGGCTTCCAGCCTGTGCTGGCGCAGGCCCAAGCCCGCGGCTACATCATACCGGTCCAGATTTGGCGATGATTGCCAAACCTTGACCGGACACTACTGCCACAACCAAGTTATAAGGCCTTTTAGGCGTTTCATCCGGCCCTACAGAATATAGTCACCTGATGGCGGGTTTGTCCAGTCCGGCCCCGGCAGAAGCGGCTAAGATAGGGGGAACTTTTCGGGGCCAGGCGTTCCCAGTCTTCCCGGGCGCCGGTGGCGCCGCCGTCGGGTTCCCCCGCCACGATGATATAGCGGAGGCCGGGGCAGGCAAAAAGCGGCGCCAGGGATTGGCCCGGGGGCGGCCAGGCATAGAGCACTGCGTCAGGGAGAAAGCGGTGGACTTCGATGAAAACATCCCCTCTGGTTACCGCGGGATGATTGGGGAGACTGCTGACAAATTCCCCCTGCCCGCGGTCGATGGCTTGAAAAGCCAGTCCTGCGGTTGCGGCCAGGGGCTTCAGGGCCGCGGTGAGATAACCCCGTCCGGCCCCGGCTTCGAGCAGGCGCGCCGCCCTGACCTTTGTGAGCCAGCGCAACAGGCGCGTCGGCCACTCCCGGGAGGGAAAAAAGTAAACGCCCGTGGCCCGGGACAGGGCAGCCAGCCAGCCCTCCGGGTCCGGGGTTTGCTTCAGGATCCGGTGCCACTCAGCTTCAGGCAAAAGATGGTCCACTTGCCCTTCTCCCGCTTCTGGCAAACGGATGAGGTCCTGGGCCCAGGCTTCAAAGCGGCGTTGCTGTCGGAAGTCTGAGGACGGCTGGAGAAATTCGAGGTCCGCCACGGGGCTTTCTCATACTGTAAGTTTAGCCGCAAGTTTTAGCTTGCGCCTCAAGTCCAGTGCGGTTTACTTAAGTCTTCCGTATGGGCCGGGTCCCCCCCATCCCTGCTGGACTTTTCATCTTGGGCGGGGAGACCCCCGCCCCTACACTAAAAAAATGAACACACCTCTCTTAAGTGACAGCATTGGCCCGAAAAGAACGCAGGCTGAAGCCTATGGCTACACCCGGTTTATTTCGCCATCTTGCCAAATACCTGGGCGATGGCCGCGAAATCCTGGTCGCCCAAATCGTGGGAGATTCCCAGGCGATACAGGTGCAGCAGCATATGGGCCAAAGGCACCGGCGCGCCGGTGTCATACGCGGTGTCCACGATAAACTTGATGTCCTTGGTCATGTGTTTGAAGGGGAATTGGGTCGGAAAGTCGTGGTTCCGCACCATGTCCGACTTCACCTGGTAGAGGCCGGAGGACAGGGGGCCTGAAAGGATGGTGTCGAATATGGTTTCGAGTTCCAGCCCGCCTTCCAGTCCGAAATGCACCACTTCCGAAAAGCCCGCCATCATGAGACCCAAAAGGTGGTTGATGGTCATCTTCATCATGGAGCCCTGCCCCACCCCGCCGCAGTAAATAACCTTTTTCCCCATGGTCAGCAGCACCGGTTCCACTGCCGCCACCTGGTCCTTCTCACCCCCGGCCAGTATAAGGAGAGTGCCATCTTCCGCGGGTTTTTTGGTACCGGAAACCGGGGCGTCCACGAACTCGACGCCGGTAGGGGCCAGACGGTGATGGAGATCCCGGGTGTGGCGGGGGGAAATGGAACTCATGTTGATCAGGGTTTTTTTGTCATTCAAGGCCGCGGCCGCCCCATCTTCACCCCAGAGGAGATGGTCCAGGGCCTCGGGTCCGGTGACCATAGTGATAAGGATATCAGTGGCTTGGGCCAGAGAATAAGGATTCGAGGCCACTCCCACTCCCTGTTGGGCCCAGGGCTCGGCTTTGGCCGCGGTGCGATTATAAACCATGAGAGGAAACCCGGCCCGGTGTACATTGGCCCCCATGGCGGTTCCCATGATCCCCAATCCCATAAAGCCTACTTTCGGTTTCATCAGCGGTCCTCCCTGGTAATGGCAGCGAAAAAAATTAAAACAGAAGATGGTTTCGGTGGTTAAGGGTTTGGAAAAAGCCAGAACGGACTTCCCTTGTCGGTCAGGAGTGCTTAATAGAATATCATTGTCATAGGGAGAAAATCAAAGGCAGTTCCAGGGATAAATTAGTTGAAGCGGGGGTAAACCTTTCGAGGGTGGACCACGGGCTTATGCCCTGCTCTCAACTTCCTGTTGACACCTGTAGGCTTGATTCATCAAGCCCAAAAGGGCGCCATAAATTGCGCCCCTGCGATTTAGGAATCAGATTTGAATAAGTGTGGGAGTCCGAAACTCCAGTGGCCTTTCCTAAACAACATTTTTGGTTTTTATTACTATATCAGGAGGAATAACATGGCACAGCTCAATATCGGCGATCCGGCCCCTGATTTCGCCCTGGCCGACCAGGAAGGCAACACGGTGAAGCTATCTGATTTCCAGGGTAAAAAGCTGCTCCTCTATTTTTATCCCAAGGCAGACACTCCGGGCTGCACCAAACAGGCTTGTCAGATCAGGGAGGCCCGCAGTGAACTGGCCGACCTGGGAGTGGACGCGGTGGGCATCAGCCCGGACCAGCCCGGGGCCCAGAAAAAGTTTGACGGGAAATATGGTTTGGGATTTCCGCTGCTCTCCGACCCGGATCATGCCGCGGCCCAGGCCTACGGGGCCTGGGGGGAGAAGAGCATGTATGGCAAAAAATCAATGGGAATTATTCGCTCATCTTTTCTCATCGACGAGCAGGGCAAGATTATGGGCACCTGGTACAAGGTGAAACCCGAAGATACCGTGCCCCTGGCCGAACAGGCCCTGGCTTCAAAGTAGCTTGGGAGTAGCCGCAAAATCAGCGGCGCGGAGAATTTTGAAAGGGCTTGGTGAGAAAGTTACCAAGCCCTTTTCGAAAATAAGCCAGGAAAATGTCGGCCGGTGGGCTCATTGCCCATTTCGCTTCAAAATCACCCCCAAGGTCTTTCCCAGAATGACCAGGTCCAACCAGAAAGAGCATTTGCGGAGATAATAAAGGTCATAGCGGAATTTTTGCAACTGCCCGGTAATGGTGTTCGGATAACCGTTGTTTACCTGGTCCCAGCCGGTAAGGCCGGGTTTGGCCACGAACCGGACAGCATACCGTGGCTCTTTGGCAGTCAAAATTCGGACAAAATGCCGCCGGATAGGCCGCGGTCCCACAAAACTCATATCCCCCCGCCAGATGTTGTAAAGTTGCGGCAGTTCATCCAGGCGGGTTTGACGCAGAAACCGGCCTACGGGAGTAACACGGGGGTCGTCATCGGTGGCCCATTGGGGGGCTTCGTTCTCGGCCCCCTGGATCATGGTGCGCAGCTTGTAGCAGCGAAAAGGGACCCGGTTATGTCCCAGGCGCTCCTGGACAAAAAACACCGGCCCCCGGCTGCTGAACTTGATAGCCAAAGCGGCCAGACCCACCAGGACCGCGGCCACCGGGGCCGCCACCAAAACCAGCAGGATATCCAGGAGGCGTTTTACGAAACCGTGCAAGTAGGGGAAGCTCCTCCGCAGGGAGGAAGTTACAGTTTCCTCGGCATCGAGAACATCAGCCCTGAGAAGATCCACCCTGGTCAGGGGAAAAAAGGGCGAGTCGGCATAATCTCGGCTCTGGACCGTCTCGGAGTTCAATGCGGGTTCCGTCATAATTTCAATTCCCGATAAAATCGTGATAGATATCCCAGGTTTTGTTAACCATGCTGCCCAGGTCGAATTGTTGGCGCATCTGCTCCTGGATGGCGCCGACTGAGGCGCCATTTCCAGGTCTCCGATTTTCCCGGACCGACAAGCGGTGAAGTTGGTCGCGCACCGCCAGGGTCAGGGCCTGGGTATCCTTGGGGGGAACCAGGGTGGCCTGGACCCCCGGGATTTCCCGAACGCCGTAACAATCGAAACCCACCACCGGGACCCCGGCCAGCGCGGCTTCGATAACCGCCCCCGGCACCCCTTCAAAGGGCATGGAGGTCAGCAAATAAAGGTCAAACGCGGCAAAATAGCGGGCTGGATCCCGGACCCAGCCGGTAAATATGACATCCTCTTGCCACCCTCGGCGGCGCACCTGGCTCAGCAGACGCTCCTTGAAACCCCGCTCTGACGCGGTCATGGCGTCCCCTACAATGAGAAGTTTGAGAGTGGGGAAGGTATTCTTGAGATGGGCGAAGACCTCCAGGGCCACATCGTGGCCCTTCCAGGGCACGATGCGGGAGACATTTCCCATAACCAGGTCCTGCTTCCCCAACCCCAGGGCCTGGCGCTGAGCCGCCCGCTCCTCCCGGGAAAGGCCGGCCACGGCCAGAAAAGGGCTAAGGTCTTTGCCATAGTAGATGACCTGCCCCTGGTCGGCGGAGCAGACCCCGGCCCGGCAATAGGCCTCCTGGAGCTCCCGGCCCACGAAAATGAAGCGATCGGTGGCCTTAGCGGCCAAACGTTCCAGGTCCCGAAAAAAAACCCGGCGGGGCCAAAACTGGGTGGGAGCGAAGCTGGCCCCGTAGACGGAATGGACTATCCGGGGGACCCCGGCCAGTCCGGCCGCCAGCCGCCCGAGGACTCCGGCCTTGGCCAGGTGGGTATGCACCACGTCGTACCGCCGGACGCGAAACAGGCGGTACAACTCCACCAGGGCGCGAATTTCCTGAAGGGGCCGCACGTATTTTCTGAGGCTCGGAACCCGGACCACCCCGAAGCCCTGGGCCTGCTTTGCCGCCAGGAGTTCCGGCGAGGCATTGCGGCCCACCACCAGATCCACCTGGCAGCCTCGCCTCTTTTGATCCGCAGCCAGGGCCATGACCCAGCCGGTGGCATTACTGTCAAAAAACGTGGTAACCACGTGGGCAATCTTTACCCTCACATTACCTCCTCGAGATAAACAACGTGAAAGCCGCCCCCCTGGACCAGGCTTGAGCTAGGCTTTCCTTGACCTGCGGCCTGTCCTGGGTCCGGTCTAAAAGGTGCCCGATCTCAAGACGTACCTCCTCCAGTTGGGCCATGGACACCGGAAAGGGATTTCGGGGGAGGTTCTCGGTAAAACCGCGGATTCGGGCCTGAAGCGCGGCTTGCTTTTCCGGGGAAATCAAACCGCGACGGCAAGCCTGGTCCAGGAGCAGAAAATACTGGTAATCCTGAAATCCGCGCCGCAAGGCTTCCAGCCGGATGGTAGGGACCGGGAGGCCGGTTTGGGGATGGGGATAATAAAAGGTACCCCGGCGCTGATAATCCCCGGGGCCGAGGGCATTGGTCCAGGGATTGCGGGGCCAGAAATTCACTCCCCACAAAAGATATCCCGAAAATTGATAGCGATAGAGGAGCCAGCCAATGAGGCGCGGGTGGCTCAGGGGATGGCCGATACTATGGAGGCGGTTGGCATAGAGCCAGGCCTCCTGACCCTGGCGCCGGCCCTGCTCCTGGTCATTCTCCCGGAAATGGGCCGCCTGATAAGTCCAGATGTCGATGACCCGGGCAAAATCGGGCCGGGGATACCAACCGGCGCTCAGGCTTTTTACCTGGGGGAGCAGAGATTTGGCCTGGGCATAGGCCTGAACCACAGCTTCGTATTGGCGTTGCCGGGGTTCATCAATGAGATAGTTTAAGGTCCGATTTTCCCAGCCGTGGCGGCGGAGATAGTCATGATAACAGGGATAAAAGACCTGGACCTGGCGAACAAAAGGGCTTTCCGGCTGGCCGGCGGCTTGCCAACCTCTGAGTTTGGGAATTTGACCATAAGTAAAATTCAACTCATCCAGGGCATACCGCAGAAGTCCATGATAGGTGGTAAATTCCTCAATTCTTTGACCCGGGTGGATCCGGTTCAGGGGCAGAGGATAGGAACCTCCCAGGGCATTGACTTTGTAATCTCTCAAACTCCGGTAGTAACTCTTGATGACCCGCACCTCTTGGTCGCGTCCGTGCACCCCGAATTGGGGCCAAATTCCGGGCTGGTGCCAGAAGCCCGCGAAGATGGTCAGGGGTAGGTCTTGGGGGAGGACAAAGCGGAATACTTTTACCTCCAGGGGCAGCCGGATATGTTTGCCCCGGTCGGTGATAATCAGATTCAAGGTGTGCGTGCCAGGAGGACAGGTGGGGGCAATTTTGAGGGACACCCAGAGCGGCAACGGATCGGGGCCAGGGTATTCTTCTCCTAAAGGGAGCAGGGCATCAGGAGGGGTTGTGCCCACGGCTTGCGGAGGCACTGTCACCACCTGAAAAAAATTTCCCTCAAAACTGTCGACCCGATTCTCCAACGCGGCCTGGAGGGAGGGAGAAGCTCCTTCTACCTCAACCAGGAAAAACAGGTGCTCGTTGCCAGCCCCGGCCAATTTTATCTTCCCCGGCTCCCGGGTTGTGGCGGTCAAGTCCAGGGAGACGGCGGGGCGGCCCAGGGCCTCGTGGGGCGAAGAAGCCAGGCTCCGCCAACCCACTATACCCATCAGGGCAACAAGACTGAGGATGGTCAAAGTTCTCCACCGCATGTGTTTACTCGCACCTCTCTGCCGGCGGGCGCCTCAGCCCGAGAGCCTGATTCCCCGACTGGAGAGCGGACCGGGAAGCCCGTCGCACTGTCATGCCGTAGACCGCCACCGGGAACATCAAGAAAGTGAACATGGTGCGATGGCGCATGGCAGAGCCGACATTAGCCTGCAACACGCTGCTGGTGGTGATGCCCACCACCAAAAAGGCCAAAAGAGCCCAGGCAACTTTGCGATGGCCCCGGTAAAGGGGCCTGATCCCTCTCAGGAAGTAAATTGCCACCAGGATCAGCCAGGTGGAATCAAGGATGCCCAAAGTTTGCTTGACCGAGCTCACCTGCCAGGGAAAGGGAGAGAAGAGAAAATAACCGGAGGCCAGAGGCATGGCCGTTACTACTTGATGATACGAGCTGTAGGTTACTCCTTTCAGATAAGCTGAGGCGGCATTTTCAGAAATCCGCAAACGCTCGTTCATGCTGTCCACATCGGAAAATTGCGTAACCTCCTGCCCCATGTCAGTTCGGGGCGTATAATAACGGCCCACCAGAAAATACGTGGTAACGGTTAGGAACATCAGCAGCCCCAGGGCCATCAATCTGACGGTGCGAAAAAGGGAGCCGCGCTTAAGAGACGCCTGAGGACTGACCATCCAAAAGACCAACACGGCCAGAGATCCCAGAATAAAAAGGGGCGGACGCAGCCAGGTCATATAGAAAAGGCTGCCCAGAGCCAGCAGCCAAAATCCCAGACGCGGCCCTCTTCTTGCCTGGTTTTGCAGTTCGGTGAGGGAGCGAAACAGGAGGGTGATGCAAAAGACCACCATCATGTCCCGATTCAGGGTGCCGCCCAGCACCCAGCCATAGGGGTAGAGGGCCGCGAACAGAGCGGTGTAGTCGGCGGTGCGGCGATTGAACCACAAGGTGGCCAGGCGGTGGAGATTGAGGATGACCCCCAGCCCCAAGACGGTATTCAGGAGTTGCCCCAGGGGCTCGGAAGTGCCCAAAACGGTATACAGCAACCCCAAGGGGAGGGTATAGGCGGCATAAGGGGTCCAGATATGGGGAAGATTGCTCCAAAAATCGGCACGCAACAGAGCGGCTATTTGGGCCCCCAAGGTCTGGTATTTGTCCACGTCATAAACGGCCAGGTCCGTTAGCCAAAACCACCTCACCGCGATGAAGATCAAACAGGCACCGAAATATCCCAGCAGAACCCAGGCCAGCAGGGTGTCACGTTGCTGCAGATAGCGGAGCAGAAAAGCGGCGACGATGGCTGCGAAAGCCAGGCAACTCAACCAGGGCAACACGGATGCTTCCATGTCAACTATCCCTCTTCAAAACGAAAGCCGGCGCCGCGCCAGGCCCGGGCGGCCGGCCGAGACAAATTCAGGTACATTGACTCCAGTTGGGCGGCGATGCGGTTAATGTCGTAGTTCTGCTGAATACGGGCCCGGGCTGCCTGGCTGCGGCGGTGTTGTTCGTCCGGCGGCCAGGTCAGGGCAGTCTCCAGAGCCTGTGACATTTCCTCCGGCCGACCGGGCTGAACCACCAGGCCGGTGTCTCCCACAATCAGGGCCGAATCTCCCACATCCGTAACCACGCAAGGCACACCGCAGGCCATGGCTTCGCCGATGATGTTGGGAAAGCCCTCCCCGAAGGCCGAAGCGGACACACACACGTCCAGGGCCGCCAACAGCCGGGGGGTGTCGGCGCGCTCCCCAAGCAGGCTGAGACGCCGGGGGTCGGGGTGATGGGCCCTCAAAAGATCAGCCAAGTCCGGGTTGTCGGGGGTGAGGCCATTGCCGGCCAGGAGAACATGCGTATCGGGGAGACGGGACTGGAGCAAGGAAACCGCCTGCAGAAAGGTGGCATGATCCTTCTGGGGATCGAAGCGGGCCAACATCCCCACCAATCGGGTCTCGGGCGCCAGACCCAGCTCTTGCCGCACCATCCGGTAGCTGGGAGGATGAGGACGGAAGCGGTTCAGGTCAAAGCCGTTGGGCACCACCTGCATTCGGGAGGCGCCATATCCCAACCGGGCATGGGCCTGAAGTCCGGCCTGGGAGTTGACCAGGATCCGGTCCACGCCTCGGGATAACAGGGCGCACAGCCGCACCGTCAGATTGGTGGTGCAGCGGTAACGGCTGAAGTCCATCCAGGATTGACGTAAATTCCACCAAATTTTAGGGACGCCGGTCCATTTACCGGCCAGGAAGCCCAACAGGTCGGCGTGATAGAGATAAGTCTGCAGCAGGTGGGGCTGGAAGCGCCGAATGGTACCGAGCAAGGCAAACCAGGCTCGGGCGGTGAGGCTGCCCCGGCGCAGCCCCAAGTCAAGCACCGGGATACCGTGGGACTGGATAAGGGGCCCGATCTTTCCCGGGACCAAGGAGACCACCAGAGAAGAAATCTTTTCCGGGTGAAACCGAGTTACGGTCTTGTACAGGTGCATTTGCGCCCCGCCCACATTAAGGCTGGAGATCAGATGCAGGATACGCAGAGGTTCTTTTCCCAAAGCACTTCTTCCTGTGGAGATTCCATACCTCGGGCAGGCAATTCTCCCTGACCGAGTTACAACGATGTCAAACCGTTTGTTGTATACGTCGAACTTTGCTGGAAGAAACTTTAGGGAAAATGGGCGGTTCTAAGGATTTTCTTTCAGGAATGAATAGCTTGAAGAAAAATGCCCCGAACCAAGGGCTGCTGAATGGTCCTGGAGGGGTGGCGAATCATCAGAGGCGTATGGCTGGGTAATCCAGAGGCAATCGTCTTAAGGTATATGACAAATAAGAGGAATCCAAAGGTGTCTCGGAAATATTCGGCAACATACCTGTTTATATCCTCCCTCATGTGTCGGTTCGGCACCTGACATATGAAAGAGTTTCTCTTTTAAGGACTTCAAATCACTCTTCCTTAAGGGGCTTTTGGGCCAGGCAGACGATGTAGCCCGCGGTCCGCCGGTCCGGAGGAAGCGCAAGCTTCAGGCGGCGGAGGCCGCTGGCCAGGGCCGAGGCTGCTTTCAGGGTTTTCAGGATAAAAAATTTACTCCACTTTCCCCACTCGGCCCCCGGGTTCACCACGGAACAATGGCCAAAGGCCAGATAGGCGCAGACGAGCGGCTGTAGGCCGGCATCCTCATGGGCCTGGCTCAGCTCTTCTTTGGTGAGTGGTCGGTGGGTGGCCATCACTTCCGGGCTTATCTTTGCCTGAAGCCGCCCCAGCCAGCCCGCCAGGTTGGGGACGATGGTGACCAGCAAACCCCCGGGCCGCAGATAGACCGTCATCTGGCGCAGCACGGCCCCGGTATCTTCGAAATGCTCGGCCACGCCGTTGGAAAAGACCAGATCGAAGGCAGCCACCTGCCGGGACTCGGGACAGAACATGTCCTGGTGAAAAATTTCTCCGATCAGCCCTTCCCGGGCCAACAGGGCTCGGGACTGGAGGCAGCCCAGCTCGGAGTAATCCAACCCCGCCACCTGATAGCCCCACTCCCTGGCAAAGTAGGGGAGCCACCGGGATTGAGCGCAGCCGATTTCCAGCAAGCTTACCGGGTCATTGGACGGGACCGGCAGATAGCCGCGCCAGAGGTTATGAAATTCCTGGTAAAACCAGGCCCGGGGCCCGCGGCCGGCCAGGTTTATGGGGGGCGGCAGCTTTTTCCCCTGCCAAAACTCCGTCCAGTACTGCTCTCCAGCCTTGTCCACGGGAAGATTCAGGGCTGCCAGGTTGTTGCCAGGTGCCATCATGTGCCCTTTCCAGGTTCAAACCCGTTCTTTTCCAGCACCACCCAGAGGTTGGGGGCAAACCTGAGGTCACTTTTGTTCACCCGGTCCAAAGCCAGGGCCGCCAGGTTGTTGCCTGCCGCCAGCAGCAGGAGCAGGGGCAGGGCCGGGATCAACAAAATTCCCCAGGGCTTGGAGCGCCGAGCCTGCCGGGCCAGGCCGGAAAACAGCCAATTATGGAACATTTGGACCAGGAGGGTGCCGATACCCCCCTGGCCCCGGAGTTCCCGGACACGGAGGTTGTTGTTCCTTTCCAACAAGTCTTTAATGCCATACGGAGAAAAGCGAAAAAAATCGTGGGGCTCCAGATGCAGGTTGTAAAAAAAGGGGACGGAAATGAGACCTACTCCACCGGGCTTCAGGATCCGCCAGATTTCCTGGACCACGGTCTCGGGCCGATTCACATGCTCCAGCACCTGGGTACACAACACCGCATTGAAACTTCGATCAGCAAAAGGTAAAGCCCGACCGTCGCCATAAACCGCGGGCCGGGCTTGGTGATTCGGGCCTTCCTGGGTCGAGGGGAAGTCCAGGCCGATGTATTCAATGTTTTTGGGAAGAAAGGACCGATAGGGCTGATTGCCGCAGCCCAGGTCCAGGAGTCGGCCTGAGACCCGGCTCGCGTCCCGGGCTATATCCCGGCGGGCGTAATAAGCCGGCAGGAACTGGAAATTGAGGAGGTTGGCCTCCAGCTCCCGTCCGCAAACCTGGCCGTAGAGGCCGGTGAAAAAGTGGCCCAGTTTTTTTCTCAAGGCCGTCCCCCGCCATGCATCTGGACCATCCATTCGGACAGGACCAACAGGCGCCAGAGATCTTCACTGAGATCTTGCTGCCCCTGGATGAAACGCCGGGCCACAGCCGCCACCGCGGCGGTATTGCAAAGGCCTGCCAACGGACCGGACGGGTCTGCCAGGCGTTCGGTGACCAGCCGACCCAGGTTGCCGGCAAACCACTGCCGCAGGGGCATCTGAAAGCCGTTTTTGCGTCGGTGAACAAATTCGGACCCCAAATCCGGCAAGAGCAGTTGTTTTATCAGTACCTTCTGTTCGCGGCCTTTGAATTTCAGGTGTTGGGGCAGGCGGGCCGCCAATTCCACTACCCGATGGTCCAGAAGGGGGCAGCGCAGCTCCAGGCCTACTGACATGGAGGCCCGATCAGTTTTGACCAAAATGTCCTCAGGCAGGTAGGTGTGGAAATCGACGTACTGCAGGCGGCTGATAAAATCTTCGGGGCCATTCTCCCAGGCCTGATCAAAGAAGCCGTGCACCTGACCGTTTCCCTTCAATTCGCCAAAAAAGTCGGGATTAAGGAGATCCAGGCCGACATGCCTGGCCATCAGGGCCCGGTAGAGATGATGGGGCGATTCGGCGGCCCGGCTGATGATACCCTTGCCCCGCCAGGACCGGGGCCAGAAGCGGGCCAGGGTCTTGAGGGCCAGGGGCCGCAGCGCTTCGGGCAGGGGACCGCCAAGCTGCTGCAGCCACCGAGCGTAGCGGTACCGGGTGTAGCCGGCCAGAAGCTCATCACCGCCGTCGCCGCTCAAGGCCACGGTGACCCGCTGCCGGGCCATTTCGGACACGACCAGGGTGGGCAAGGCGGAAGAATCCCCGAAGGGTTCATCAAAATGCCGCACCAGGCGGGGCAGCAGGGCCACCGCGTCGGGGTGCACGATTTGCTCGAAATGCTCTGAGTTATAGCGCCGGGCGACGCGCCGGGCCCAGGGAAGTTCGCTGGCCTCGGCTTCCGGAAAGCCGATGGCGAAGGTGCGCACCGGGCCCGGGGAAACCCGGCGCATCTGGCGAATTATCAGGGTGGAATCGAGGCCGCCCGAAGCAAACGCACCCAGGGGGACATCACTGATCATCCGGAGGCGCACGGCCTCGGTGAGTTCGGCCTGGAATTCTTCCCGCCAGTCGCGCCGGGGCGGCGCGGTCTCCGATACCGGAAGATCCCAATAGCGCCTGAGGGTG